>NZ_JAVRHI010000493.1:0-5303 GCF_034105845.1 Streptomyces sp. CRN 30
CGGATAAGCCCCGCCGATCGCGTCGTACAGCCGCGCACCGAGCATCCCCAGCTGCTCCTCCGGTGTCACCCTCAGACCCCTCGTCCGCGCGTCGAGTTCCCTGTCGATGGCCGCCACCATGGCGTCGGCACGCTCACGCCGTTCCAGCAGCAGGCCACGCAGCCGGCGCGGGTGCGCGACCGCGTCGGCGGAGCAGCAGCCGATCAGCTCCGCGACCTCCCGCAGCGTGAAGCCCAGCCGCCGGTAGGCCGGCACCTCCCGCAGCCGCCCCACGTCACCCGCCGAGTCGCCCCGGCACCCGGCCCCGGCCAGCTCGGCCACGCGTCTCACGGTCCAGTGATCCTCCCGTTCCTCTCCCGCTCGTACAGGGCAGTTGACGCATGACGGAACGACTCGGTCATCACTGCGCCCGCCCAGTCGGGAGGCGGTTCGCTCGCTTCCTCACACGGCTGGAGAAATCTAGATCGGCTTCCATGACAAGGGACTCTCACGACAACACTCCACCGGCCTCCCCACCCTTACCATCACCTTCGAGGTCACCGTCCCCGTCCCCTCTGCCCTCACAGCCGCAAGAGCCCCAACAGCCCCCACCGCACAAGTCGGCATGGTGGATCGTCGGTTTCCTCGCTCCTGTCCTCGTCGCGATCATCGGTCTGATCGGGGTGCTGATCGCCAATAAGCCCGAACCAGCTTCCCGCGAGGACTCGAAACCACCGAACGACGCGACGGAGTCGAGGGAGTCAGCGCTCCCAGGGGCCTCGAAGCCGTCGACCGGTACGACCACCTCGTCTTCGAGTATGCCGTCCAACAGCGGCGGCAGCACGAAGGGGCCGCCTCCAGAAGTGAGATTCGGACCTGACATTCTCGATTTCCCCGGCGACGAGAACATCGACCTGGATTCGAGACCACCGCTTCTCATCGGGACACTGACCAGAGGCACAGATGTGGGTTTCTACGGCGACAGGACCTCGCTCAGCACCCTCAACGGCGAGTCCAGACTTGCCCCTCTGCCTCCTTCGGGGCCTGATCCGAGTGAGGCCGAATGTGTGGCGGCGGTACAGGCGAACGGCACTTACCACTTGCCTCTGACGCGGGGAGCCCGCTATTGCGCGATTTCCCGTGATGGGCGCACGGCCTATCTGCGTGCTGTCGCGGCTCCGGCTGAGGGAACCATTCGGCTCGAAGTCACTGTCTGGGAGATCCCGGGCTGATCCGACGGCGGGCGCTCACGGAAACCGCAGGCGGCTGCTTCCCGGTCGCGGGCACCGCCCCCTCACCGGCGATCTCCTTCTTCCGGTGCCGTCGCCTTCGTGGGGTCCGGGCCGGGCGGGCCGTCCTCCGTCGTGCGCGTGAGGAGAGTGACGGTCACGGTGGTGCCGTTTTCCGGGGTCGAGGTGATGTCCACGCTTCCGTGGTGGGCGTGCACCACGGCGCGGACGATGGACAGGCCGAGGCCGAGGCCGGAGCCGCCGCCGGTACGGTCGCGGTCCGTCCCGGCCCGCCAGAACCTGTCGTACACGCGGGGCAGTTCCTCGAATGTGATGCCCGGACCCGAGTCGGCGACCCGCAGGACGGCCCGGCCGTCGCGGCTGTCCGTGAGGGTGACGTCGATCGTGGTGTCGGCCGGTGTGTGCTGGAGGGCGTTGCCGATCAGGTTGTTGAGGACCTGTTGCAGGCGGGGTGCGTCCCCGGTGACGTGCACGGGGCCGGGGGCGTGCAGCCGGATGGTGCGGCCGGGGGCGATGACCTGGGCGTCCTGGATGACGTCTGCCGCGAGCCGGCGCAGGTCGACGGGGTCGTTCGCCAGGGGGCGGCCGGCGTCCAGGCGGGCCAGCAGGGCGAGTTCCTCGACCAGCAGCCGCATCCGGCCGACCTCGCCGTCCACGCGTTCCAGGGCCCGCTGGAGCCGGGCCGGGTCGTCGAGGGCGCCCTGGTGGTAGAGGTCCAGCCAGCCGGAGACGGTGGCCAGCGGGGTGCGCAGTTCGTGCGAGGCGTCGGCGGCGAAGGTGCGGATGTTCTCCTCCGCGCGCCGCTGGGCGTCGAAGGCGTTGTTGACGGCGACGGCGACGGCGAGGCGGTCGGTCTCGTTGTGTCTGCCGTAGGTGGGCAGCCGTTCCTGGCGGGCGCCTGAGGCGATGGAGTCGGCCGCGTCGGCCATCTGCGCCATCGGCCGCAGGCCGAACCGCAGGATGAGCAGCGCGGTGACGTAGGCTATGGCGAGCGTAACGGCCACGCTGCCGGCCTGTCTGGATACGTAGTCGGTAACGGTGATCCGGTCGGCGTCCGTGCGCACGGTGAGTGACGGCGCCAGCTTCGACGGAGCCCATCGGTGAGGTGATGGTCAGGCCGCTGGTGCGGATTCGCCGGGCGATGAGGTCGGGGACGTCCGTACGGTCCTTGAAGGCGATGACCTGGTCGAGCCGGCCGGCGGTCAGCGTGTTGACCGCCCTCGGCACGTTCTCGCCGAACTGGTCGGCGACCTGTCCGTCGGGTCCGATGACGGTGACGCCGAGGAGCGGCGCGACCAGGCTGGACATCCGCACCTGCTTGATGGTCTGCGGGCCGTGGGCGAGCGCCCGGTGGACGCGGTCCCCGGCGTCCCGCAACCCGTCCTCCGCCCGGTGCTCCAGATAGGTGCGCAGGGTCACGGCGCCGGCGACCGAGTTGCCGATGAGCCCGGCCGGCAGCACGGCCAGGACGCCCAACAGCACGCGGGCCCGGATGGTGACCGGTCGCAGGCGCGGCCGCCCGGTGCGACGTGGGCGCTTCACCTGGCGGGGCGGCGCAGGCTGTAACCGATGCCCCGGACGGTCTGGAACAGCGGTTCGTGGCCGTCGCTGTCGAGTTTGCGCCGCAGGTTGGACACGAAGCGCTCCACGACCACGGAGTCGCCGGCGAAGTCGTACTCCCAGACCGTCTCCAGGATCTGGGAGCGGGTCATGACGTGTTCGGCGTGGGAGAGCAGGTAGTGCAGGAGCCGGTACTCGGTGGGGCACAGGCCGATGACCGTGCCGTCGCGGGAGACGGTGTGGCGCCTGTCGTCCAGTTCGAAGTCGGCGTAGCGCAGAAGACGGCTGTCGAGGGCGGGGGCCGACGCCGGTGCGTGAGCGCGCCGCACCAGGGCCTGGAGGCGGGCGCCGACCTCGATGACGCTGAAGGGCTTGGTGACGTAGTCGTCGCCGCCGAGCCGCAGTCCCCGGACTCGGTCCTCCACGGCGTCCCGCGCGGTCAGGAACAGCACCGGTGTGGTGATGCCCCGCGCGCGGATCAGTTGCAGGACGTCGAATCCGTCGCCGCCGGGCAGCTCCCCGTCAAGGACGATGACGTCCGGGAGGCTTCGGTCCAGGCTGGTCAGGGCCTGCGGCACGTCCTCGGCGAAGTGCACCTCGAAACCGGAGAACCGCAGGGCCGAGGCCATCAGGTCGCGGATGTTGTCGTCGTCCTCGACGAGAGAGACCGTGTCCGGGGAGCTCATGAAGTGATGTCCTGCTCGGTCTTGGACGGTTGCGCGGCGGCGGGCGCTGGCCGGTCGTGATCCAGCCGTGCTCCCTCAACATCCAGGTCGGGCAGGAACTTGTCCAGTCGCTTCGGCAGCCACCAGGCCCGGTGGCCGAGCAGCGTCAGAACGGCCGGGACCAGGGTCAGCCGGACCAGGAAAGCGTGGGAACGAGGAGGGCGCCGCCCTCGTCCGCCGGTACCCGAAACGTTTCGGGCTGTTCGCCTCACTGCCGCTGCCGGACACCGACGCGGCGCTGGCGGAGACCCGGCACGTCTTCGACGCGCTGGACGCGGACGGCGTCGTCCTGGAGACCAACTACGAGGGCACCTACCTGGTGGACGCGGTCGGTGACACCCTCTTCGCGGAGCTGAACCGGCGGGGGCCGTCGTCTTCCTGCACCCGACCTCCCCTGCTTGCTGGGAGTCGACCGCGCTCGGCCAGCCGCGTCCCGTCATCGAGTTCCTCTTCGACACCACCCGCGCCGTGACGCAGCTCGTCTACGAGGGGGTGCTCAGCAGGTATCCCGACATCCGCTTCATCGTGCCCCACGCGGGCGGGCACTGCCCGTACTCGCCGATCGGAGCGCGTCGTTCGCGACCATGGAGGACATGCCGCCGAAGGACGTCATCGAGGCGCTGTCGAAGCTGCACTACGACGTCGCCGGGTTCGCACTGCCCCGGGCCCTGCCGGCGCTGCTGGACCTGGTCTCGGCCGACCGGCTGCTCTACGGCAGTGACTACCCCTTCACCAGCGCACCCGTGGCCACCGCCCTCGGCGTGAGACTGGCCGCCACCGACGCCCTGGGCCACACCGAGAAGCGCCAGATGTTCTCCGGCAACGCCGCGCGGCTCTTCCCCCGGCTGACCGGGACGAAGAAGGACTGAGCGGGACCTCGCGAGGCGCACCACCGTACGTCCACGAGACACCGAGGACGATTATGAGGTTCCTGTTCAGCGCGGTACCGGCCCACGGACACATCCTGCCGTTGGTACGCTGATGGAGGCTGGCCACAGCGTCGCCCTGCTGTCCGCCGGAGCCGTCCGGGACGGCATCGCACCGGAACTGCCGCCCGGGGTGCTGTTCCTGGCCGCGGGCGCCATGCCGGGCGAGTTCTCCGCGGACGCCGCGCGCCGTACCGGAGCCGACGTGTTCCACCCGACACCGGCGGTCATCGGAAAGATCTTCGGCGGCTCCCGGCTGGACCTGGGCGGTGCCAGGACCGGGTCGTACGGCGCCGTTACCGCGTCACCCTCGACTGGGACGACGCCTGGCTCGTCGGCACCGGCCGCCGAACGGATCACCCCCACCACGAGGCGGCCGACGTCGCGGTGCGCTTCGCGGCGCGGATCCCCGTCCGACCGGTACGGCTGATCGCCGACGGCTGGGGCCGTGCGCGGGCCGAGGCCGTCAGGCTGATCGCGGAAGGCTCACTCCAGTCGTCGGCCCGGCTGAACGGCATGGTCTCCGACAACTTCGCTTTTATGTACCGCCCTTGTCGGCGGTTACGGGCTCGACGGAGCGGGCCACCCACTCGCTGTGCCGCCGGACCGTGACCGCGACCGTGTCGCCGACGCCGAAACGCTCCGCGGCGTCCGGGGAGGCGAAGAACCATGTGCTGGAGAAGAGCGCGGGGTCACGGCGCCCCAGGAAACCGCGCACCTCTCGGACGTCCAGCAGGAAACGGGCCTCGCGGACCGGCACGGTGCCCGGGAACTTGGCGGGCACCGTGCCGGTGGTGAGTTCCGTGATCGTGCCGACGATGCGGTAGCTGCCGGGCGGCGGACCCATGAGGCCTCGTCTCCTT
>NZ_JAVRHI010000494.1:0-39229 GCF_034105845.1 Streptomyces sp. CRN 30
ACGCGACATGCCGCCCCGCGTCGGGACGCGGGGGCGGCATGTCACGGGACGACGGTGTGCGAGGCGGTCTTCCTCACTGCTGGTCGGGGTGCTCCCCGGGGCCGTCGAGCTGCGGGGACAGCGGCGTGGGCGACAGGTCGGTCGGCTCCTCACCGCTCTCCAGGAGGGTGTTGGCGGCGCCGATGACGCGGAGGTCGGCGGCGCCGACGGCCTCCTCGTCCTTGGACGGGTAGTCGCAGCGCAGCAGCAGGTGCCGCATCGCCTCCAGCCGGCCCCGGCGCTTGTCGTTGTTCTTCACCACGGTCCACGGGGCGTGCGGGGTGTCCGTCGCCCGGAACATGTCGACCTTGGCCTCGGTGTAGGCGTCCCACAGGTCGAGCGAGGCCAGGTCGGTCGGGGACAGCTTCCACTGCCGTACGGGGTCCACCTGGCGGATGGCGAAACGGGTGCGCTGCTCGTTGCGGGAGACCGAGAACCAGAACTTCACCAGGATGATGCCGTCGTCGGCCAGCATCTGCTCGAAGACCGGTGCCTGGGCGTAGAAGTGCTGGTACTGCTCGGGCGTGCAGAACCCCATGACCCGTTCCACACCGGCCCGGTTGTACCAGGACCGGTCGAAGAACACGATCTCGCCGGGGCCCGGCAGATGGGTCACGTACCGCTGGAAGTACCACTGGCCCGCCTCGCGTTCCGTGGGCTTCTCCAGGGCGACGACCCGCGCGCCGCGGGGGTTGAGGCGCTCGGTGAAACGCTTGATCGTGCCGCCCTTGCCCGCGGCGTCGCGGCCCTCGCACACCACGACGATGCGCTGCCCGGTCTCCCGTACCCACCTCTGCAGCTTGAGCAGTTCGATCTGCAGGATCCTCTTCTGGCGCTCGTACTCCTTGCGGCCGAGCTTCTTCTCGTACGGGTAGTTCTCGCGCCAGGTGTCGAGGGGCTTGCCCTCGGCGTCGAGCAGTATCGGCTGCTCGGGCCGCTCCTCGTCGACGAGGAGGCCCTCGAGCAGGTCGACGTCGTCGCGGGTGCCCGCCGCGTTGGCGGGGATCGCCTCTCGGGCGGGTACGGGTTCGGACACGTGCGGGCCTTCCTGGACCGGTGCGGCGGATGTCGGTCGATCAGAACGGCATACGGCCACGGGCCTTGCGCCCCGTGGAACCGCTGCGGCTCACCGCGCGGGAGCTGCTGTGGAACGGCTTGCTCAGCCAGCGGCCGAGCGGGCCCGGAGCCTTGCCGGCCGCCTGCGAACCGGCCCCGAGGGTGCGCTGCGTACCGCGCTCGGGGTGCCGCGAAAGGCGCGGTACCAGAAAGGCCAGGACGAGCAGGACGACACACACCGCCACGATGCCGGCGACGACCATGACACACCTCACCACTGTTGGCTGACAGGACCGGCGGCTACCGGCGCCCTCGTGTGCGGGAGGCACACGAGGGGCGGACGGTGGCCGCACAGTGCTCCGAATGCCCGGGGGAGGGGGAGTTACGCCCGCCCGAGGTACGGACGCGGGTCAGCCACCGCTGGTCCCGGTCCCGGTGGCCCCGCCGACGGTGCCCCCGGACCGCTCGCCCACGACCTTGCCCGGGTTGAACAGCCCGAGCGGGTCGAGGGTGTCCTTGACGGCGCGCTGCACCGCGCAGACGGCGGGACCGAGTTCGCGTTCCATCCCGGCGCGCTTGAGCAGGCCGACGCCGTGCTCGCCGGTCACCGTGCCGCCCAGGGCGACGGCCTCGGTGAGCAGTTCCTCGAAGGCGGCCTGGGCGGCCTCGCGCGCCGCCTCGTCGCCGGGCGGGGTGATCAGCAGCGGGTGCAGGTTGCCGTCCCCGGCGTGCGCGATGGTGGCGATCCTGATGCCGTGCCGCCGGCCGATCTCTTCTATGCGGGCGAGCATCGCGGGCACCGCCGAACGGGGCACGCACACGTCCTCGGTGAGGACCGGGCCGAGCCGTTCGAGCGCCGGGTACGCGAGCCGCCGCGCCTCGAACAGCGCCTCCGCCTCGGTCGCGTCGGTGGACCGCTCCGCCCACACCGCGCCGGCCTCGGTGAACGCCTCGGCCACCGCGGCCGCCTCGTCCTCCCCGGCCTGACCGGGCGCGTCCACGCGGGCCAGGAGCAGCGCGGCGGTACCGGCCTCCAGTCCGAGGTGCTTCCAGTCCTCCACCGCCTCCAGGCACGCGCGGTCGAGCAGTTCCAGGGCGACGGGGCTGAGCCCGCGCCGGGTGATCAGCGCGACGGCCTCACCGGCGGCGACCAGGCTCTCGAAGGCGCCGACGACCGTGTGCGGGGTGGTGCGCGGGGCGGGCCGCAGCTTCAGGGTGATCTCGGTGACCACGCCGAAGGTGCCCTCGGAGCCGACCACCAGGGACGTCAGGTCGTAACCGCTGACCCCCTTGGTGGTCCGCCGGCCCACCCGGACGGCCGTGCCGTAAGGGCCCGCGGGGCCGCCCATCACGACCTCCAGGCCGAGGACGTAGTCACGGGTGACGCCGTACTTCAGGCAGCACAGGCCGCCCGCGTTCGTCGACACGTTGCCGCCGATGGTGGACCAGGGGGCGCTGGCCGGGTCCGGCGGGTACCACAGGCCGTGTGCGGCGACGGCCGCCTTGAGGTCGTTGTTGACCACGCCGGGCTGGACCACGGCGAGCAGGTTCTCGGTGTCGATCTCCAGGACGCGGTTCATCCGGGAGAGGTCCAGGACGAGGCAGCCGTCGGTGGCGTTGGCGCCGCCGGACAGGCCGGTGCCGGCGCCGCGGGGCACCACGGGGACGCCGAGGGCGGCGCACGCGCGCACGGCCCGCTGCACCTCCTCGGTGGACGTGGCCCGCAGCGCGGCGAGCGCGCGCCCCGCCGGGGCCCACTCGGCGTCGTCGGCGCCGAGGGTGGCCAGGACGTCGGGGTCGGTGATGAGAGTGCTGTCCGGAAGCGCTGCGGCCAGGGCTTCCCGGGTGTCGGCGGCGGTGGTGATGGCGTCCCTCCTTCTTCCCCCTTGAGACTAACCGTCCAGCATGCGGGCAGGCGGGTGGGGCGGAACGGCGGGCGCGTCCGGCCGTCGCACCATGTGCACGTCGATCGGGTCCTGCTCCTCCACGGTGAACCCGTGGCGCTCGTACAGCCGCCGGGCGGCGCTGCCCCGCAGGACGGTCAGGCGGACCGGCACGCCCTCGGTGTCGGTCCGTCGCAGCAGCCGGCCGCACCACCGTGGCCCGCAGCTCCGCGATCGTCTGGACGTCCGCCGGCCGGGCGGAACGCAGCGTCCACGCCGTGGGACGGCCCGGCCCGCCCCCGTCGGCCGCCCGGTCCGGCCGTGCTCCGTCCGCCCTGTTGCTCGTCAGCATGACCGGAGTATCGCAGCGGCCCGCCGGCCCGACGCGCGGGCGGGGACGTCGCCCGGACCGGCCGCCGCCCCCGCGAAACACGCGTGCGTAAGGAGTCGGGGCCGTGCCACGATGACGTGCGGGGGAGAGTGAGGTCGCGTGGACGAGTCGGGACGGTTCCGGTCGGCGGTGATCGCGTGGGCGGCCGGCGGGGCGGGCACGGACACGGCCGCCGCGGTGGCGCGGGGGCTGGTCGGCGGGGTGCGGACGATCGTGCTCGTCGAGGGGGACAGCGACCGGATCGCCCTGGAGGCGCTGGCCACGCGTCAGGGCCGCGACCTGGGTGCGCAGGGCGTCGCGGTGGTACCGCTCGGGGGTGCGACGAACATCGGGCGCTTCCTGGACGTGTGCGGCCCGCCGGGGCTCGGTCTCCCGCTGGCCGGCCTCTGCGACATCGGGGAGGTACGGCACTTCCGGCGTCACCTGGAGCGGATCGGACTGGCGCCCGGCGGCCCGCGCGCCGGACTGGAGGCACTCGGGTTCCACGTGTGCGTCGCCGACCTGGAGGACGAGCTGATCCGCGCGCTCGGGGCCGCACGGGTGCTGCGGGTGATCGAGGAGCAGGGCGAGACGCGGCCCTTCCGCACCTTCCGGGGCCAGCCGGCGCAGCGGGAACGGCCCGTGGAGCACCAGCTTCGCCGCTTCATGGGCACGCACAGCGGCCGCAAGGCGCTCTACGCGCGGGCGCTGGTCGCACACCTGGACGAGGAGCGCGTTCCCCGGCCGCTGGAGCGCCTCCTCGCGCGCGTGTGACGGGCCGACGCCCGGATGTGCTGCCCCGGGCGGGTCACGACCCGGCCGTGCTGGGCTCGCGGGCGCCCGCCGTGGCCCGCAGGGCGTGCTCCATGAACCGCTGGGGCGCCGGCGGCAGGCCGCGGGAGGACAGCCAGGCGATGCCGATGTCGCGTGCCGCGTGCACGTCGGTCATCTGGAGGTAGCGGACGGGCAGGTCAGGGCTGGTCTCCGGGGCGGTGGCACGGGACGAGGCGGGGATCAGGGAGACGCCGAGGCCGGCCGCGACCAGGCCGCGCAGGGTCTCGACCTCCTCCCCCTCGAAGCCGACGAGCGGGGAGAAGCCTGCCTGGTGGCAGAGCGTCTCGGTGACGTTGCGCAGCCCGTAGCCGGGCTTGAGCACGATGAACGGCTCCTCGGCGACCTCGGCCAGCCGGACCCGGCGGCGCTGCGCCATGCGGTGGCGGGTGGGGACCGCGAGCCACAGGGGCTCGACCAGCAGCCGGCGCCAGGTGATCAGGGGGTGGCCCGGGTCCTTGCTGGTGATGATCAGGTCCGCGGTGGAGTCGAGGAGGGTCTGGGCCAGGCCGATCTCACCCGCCTGGTGCAGTTCGAACCGCACCTGTGGGGAGGTCTCGCGGAAGTCGGTGACCAGCCGGGGGACCAGCCAGGTGCCCAGGGTGTGCAGGAAGGCGAGGGACACGACGCCCGCCTGCGGGTCGACGACCTCGGCCACGGCCCGCAGCCCGCGGTCGTAGCTGTCGAGCACGGCGTCGACGTGACTCTTGAACATCCGTCCCGCCGGGGTGAGCCGCAGGACCCGGCCGACGCGCTGGAAGACCTTCGCGCCGACCTCCTCCTCCAGCCGGTTCAGCGCCCGCGACAGGGCGGGCTGGGTGACGCCTGCCTCCGCCGCGGCATCGGTGACCGTCGTACCTCCGGCCACGGCCTGGAAGGACCGGAGTACCTGCAGATCCATTCCTTGATTCTCACTTCACATGGACGGAGGGGCATGCGGATGCGGTGTGCGTACGGCGCACGACCGCCTGCCGCCGGACCTCCGGGGCCCGGCGGCAGGCGGTCGTGGGACGGATCAGCCGACCAGGTTGATGATCACCGGGAGAGTGATGAACGACAGGACCAGGCTGACGACGACGGCGGAGCCGATGGTCTCCTCGTCCGCCTTGTCGCCGTACTTCGAGGCGAACATCAACGGCACGGGGGAGACGGGGAAGGCGAGGATCAGCGCGGCCTGTGCGGCGTTCTCCGAGGAGGTCAGGGCCTTGCCCACGTAATAGAGGAGCAGCGGCAGGACCACCACGCTGATCAGGGAGATGACCCACACCCGGGCGTACAGGCGCGGACGGCCGACCTTGGAGACGGAGAGCCCGACGTAGAGCAGCGCGGCCGAGGAGGCGGCGCTGGCGAGCAGGTTGAGCGAGGTGCCGACGACCTCCGGGACGCCGACGCCGACGACGGAGAGGAGCAGGCCGAGCAGGGGACCCAGGACGAAGGGCTCGCGCAGCTGGTGCACGACCGTCTGCAGGGCGGAGGGGCGGGGCGGCTCCGGAGCCGTGCCCACCGTGTCGGTCGCGATGTCCACGGGGGCGACGGCGACGGCCGTGCCGCCTCCCGCGGTGGCCGTCGAGGAGGCCATCGCGTGCTTCGGCGCGGCGGTGCGGGTGGTGGCGGACGCGGTGCTCGCGCCGGTCCGCAGCGCCGTGCGGTCGGGCAGGCCGAGCATGACCAGGACGGCCGGGTCGAGGATGACGTTGACGAGGATGCCCGCGACGGCGATCGGGATGGCGGCCTGCGCGGCACCGAAGAGGCCGGCGAGGATCGAGGTGCCCATGAAGGCGTACTGCGGCTGCACACAGGCCAGCGCGAGCAGGGCGGCGCGCTTGAGGGGCGTCCGGGCCGCGTGGCGGATGACGAGGAACAGGACCGCGTAGACGACCAGGAAGCCCAGCGCCAGCAGACCGGCCAGGGGCAGCTTCTCGACCAGGGTGTGGCGCGGCGTCTTCCAGATGCTCAGCAGCAGGGAGGCGGGCAGCGCGAGCTGCATGGTCAGGTCGCGCAGCGCCTTGGTGCCGCCCGCGTCGAACAGCCGGAGCCGTCCGGTGCCGTAGCCGACCAGGATGATGAGGAAGACCGGCACCACGACGGTGAAGATATGGGAAAAACTCATGCCTGTTTCGTTTTTCTGAGATGGATACGGGTGGCTCGGCCGTAGCCCGGTGGTGGTCGGTCTGTCAGCCGTCGAGCCGGACCGGGTGGGTCACACACCCGGATCCGGCTCGACGTCGTGGCATCGGCGGCACGGACGGACAACGCGGTCGAGGGCCCGGCGGCGGGCGTCGTCATGGCCGGCCGCCGAGGGGGTTCGGTTGCGGGGGAGAGGCGGTCAGACGGCCTCGACCGGGAGGTAGACCGGGCGCCACATGGCGGCCCGGACGCGCTCCTCGATGGTGTCGTCAACCGTCTCGTGGGCGACACCCTCACGGGCGGCCGCCCGGGCGACGGCGACCGCCACGTCCAGCGTGGTCTCCCGCAGCCGGTCGATGGGCGGCAGGATGGGCGCGCCGGGGACGCTGGCGTCGGTGTGCCGGGCGACGGCGTGCGCGACGGCGGAGAGCATGCCGTCGGTGATGCGGTCGGCGCCGGCGACGATGGCGCCGAGACCCAGGCCGGGAAAGACCAGCGCGTTGTTGGCCTGCGCGATCGTGTAGGTGGTGCCCCCGTGCTCGACGGGTGCGAACGGGCTGCCGGTGGCGATCAGCGCGCGGCCGCCGGTCCAGGCGAGCAGGTCGGCGGGGACCGCCTCGGCCAGCCGGGTCGGGTTGGACATCGCCATGACGATGGGGCGCTCGGTGTGCGCGGCCATGGTGCGGACGATCTCCTCCGTGAAGGAGCCGCCCTGGCCGGAGGTGCCGATCAGGATGGTGGGCCGCGCCTGCGCGACGACCTCGGCGAGCGGGATGCCGCCGAGCTCCTCGTCGTGGCTCCAGCCGGCGACCTCGGCGGCGCGCCGGGCGTAGCGGATCTGGAAGTCGCGCATGCCCTCCTGGCCCTGGGTGAGCAGGCCGTGGCGGTCGACGGCCCAGATCCGGGCGGTGGCCTGCTCGGGGGTCAGGCCCTCGGCGATGAGCGCGTCGCGCAGCTGGTCGGCGACGCCGATGCCGGCGGTGCCGGCGCCGAAGACGACGATGCGGTGGTCGGTCAGCGGCACGTCGGTGGCGCGGACGCCGCCGAGGACGGCGGCGAGGTTGACGGCGCCGGTGCCCTGGATGTCGTCGTTCCAGGTGAAGTACTTGTCGCGGTAACTGTCCAGGATGCGGCGGGCGTTGGCCGGGCCGACGTCCTCCCAGTGCAGCAGGGCCTTGGGGAACAGCCGGGCGGCGGTGGAGAGGTAGGCCTCGACGAAGGAGTCGTACGTGGCCTGGTCGACGCGCTCGTGGTGGGTGCCCAGGTACAGCGGGTCGTCGAGGAGCTCCGCGCGGTTGGTGCCGACGTCCAGCATCACCGCGAGGGTGCGGCTCGGGTCGATGCCGGCGGCGGCGGTGTAGACGGCGAGCTTGCCGACCGCGATGTCGATGCCGCCCACGCCCCAGTCACCGATGCCGAGGATCGCCTCGCCGTCGGTGGCGACGATCAGGTCCACGTCGTCCGGGCCCAGACCGGTGGCGAGGAACGCCCGCTCGATGTCCTCGGGCGCGTCGGCCGACAGGTAGACCCCGGCGGGGCGGCGGTACTCGTAGCTGTAGCGTTCGATGGCGGTGCCGACGGTCGGGGTGTAGACGATGGGCAGCATCTCGGGGAGGTGGTCACCGAGCAGCCGGTAGAACAGCACCCGGTTGCGGTCGTGCAGGGCCGTGAGGTAGACGTTCTTCGCCAGGTCGGTCGGCTGCGCCCGGTACTGCTGGTAGGCGCGGGCCACCTGCTGGTCCTGGGTGAGCACCTGCGGCGGGACCAGACCGATCAGGCCCAGTGCCCGTCGCTCCTCCTCGGTGAAGGCGGTCCCGCGGTTCAGGAGGGGATCGGCCAGTACGGCACGGCCCCGGGCCTCCGTCTCCAACCGCCCCTGAGCGGTGTTCCACCTCGTCTTCATGGTTCGACTCCTGTCTGGTCCCCGTCGTCTGGACGTGATCAAGGGTCGGACGGAACGAGACATGATTCCAATGCCTCGGTCGCACCCCATTCATGAGCGCGGGGAATTCAACGCCCCTGACGTGCGGCCTTTGCCAAATGCGGAGAATTGTCGCTGCTCAGCCATGTGACGAAGCGCGCAGTTTCCGACGCGCGGATTACCTGCGGGCATGAATGCCAGGTCAATCAGGCATTGGACACATGGCCACCTTGCTTGTCAGGCTGCCGTCGTCGCAGGTCCGGGACACATTCATCCTTACATTGTGAATGTGTTCACATTCACAAGAAGGGAAGCGCATTCCATGTCTCCCGAGTCGATCGCCCGATGGCAGTTCGGCATCACCACCGTCTACCACTACCTGTTCGTGCCGCTGACGATCAGCCTGGCCGGTATCACCGCCGGACTGGAGACCGCGTGGGTGCGCACGCGGAAGGAGAAGTACTTCCACGCCACGAAATTCTGGGGAAAGCTCTTCCTGATCAACATGGCGATGGGCGTGGTCACCGGCATCGTCCAAGAATTTCAGTTCGGCATGAACTGGTCCGCCTACTCCCGCTTCGTGGGCGACGTCTTCGGCGTCCCGCTGGCGATGGAGGCGATCATCGCCTTCTTCTTCGAGTCCACGTTCATCGGCCTGTGGATCTTCGGCTGGGACCGGCTCCCACGGCGCGTGCACTGCTTCTGCATCTGGATGGTGTCCCTGGGCACGATCCTCTCGGCGTACTTCATCCTGGCCGCCAACTCCTGGATGCAGCACCCGGTCGGCTACGTACTGGACCACGGCCGGGCCCGGCTGACCGACTTCCCCGCGGTGCTGTTGCAGCCCCTGCAGGTGCTGGCCGGACTGCACGCGATCACCGCCTCCTTCATCACCGGCGGCGCGCTCGTCACCGGCGTCTCCGCCTGGCACCTGCTGCGTGCCCGGCGCGCCCGGACGGCGGCCACGGTCGTGGACCGCAAGCGGATCGCGGTGATGCGCACCTCGCTCAGGGTCGGCCTCGGCGTCCTCGCGGTGGCGGGCCTCGCCACCCTCATCGACGCGGACAGCCTCGGCCAGCTGCTCATCGACGAGCAGCCGCTGAAGATGGCCGCGGGGGAGGGGCTGTGGAACACGGTGGCGAACGCGCCCTTCTCGGTCTTCGCCCTCATGGACGTGGCCAAGCACACCAACGTCCTCGACCTCGACATCCCGTACGTGCTGTCGTTCCTGGCGCACCACAGCTTCACCGCGCCCGTGACCGGCATCAACGACGCGGCCTCGGCGATGGCGGCGCAGTACGGCGGCACGGCCGACGACTACCTGCCGAACATCACCCTCACGTACTGGTCCTACCGCGCCATGATCCTGTTCGGGATGACCTCCTTCGCGGTCGGCGTCGCCGGGCTGTGGCTCACCCGCAACCGCCGGATGATCGACCCGGCCTTCGTGACGGAGCCCGAGGAGGTGCCGCACCTGATGCTGACGCCGAACCGGCCCCTCGGCCCGTTCCTCACCGAGTGGGCCTGGCGGGTCATGATCCTGACGATGCTCTTCCCGCTGGTCTCCAACTCCTTCGGCTGGATCTTCACCGAGACGGGCCGCCAGCCCTGGGTGGTGTACGGACTGCTGCGCACCGCGGACGCCGTCTCCCCGGGGGTGTCCGCCGCCACGATGCTCACCACGCTGATCGGCTTCACCGCGCTCTACGCGGTCCTCGCCGTCATCGAGGTCAGGCTGATGGTCACCTACGCCAAGGCGGGCCCGCACCTCGCGGAGGAGCCGCCCGAGCGTGACCCGAGGCTGCGGGGACCGTCCGCCGCCGAGGACGACGACAAGACCCTCACCTTCGCCTACTGACCGGCTGCCGAGACGGACGTATCGTCATGCATCTCCACGATTTCTGGTTCCTGCTCATCGCCTTCTTCTGGACGGGCTACTTCGTCCTGGAGGGCTTCGACTTCGGCGTCGGCGTGCTCACCCGGCTGCTGGCCCGCGACGAACGCGAGCGCCGCGTCCTCATCAACACCATCGGCCCCGTCTGGGACGCCAACGAGGTGTGGATGATCGCGGCCGGCGCCGCCACCTTCGCCGCCTTCCCCGGCTGGTACGCCACCCTCTTCAGCGGCTTCGACCTGGTGCTGTTCGCGATCCTGGTCTGCCTGATCATCAGGGCGGTGGCCTTCGAGTACCGCGCCAAGCGCGACGGCGCCCGCTGGAAGCGCAACTGGGAGCGCGCCATCTTCTGGACCTCCCTGCTCACCCCGCTGCTGTGGGGCGTGGTCTTCGCCAACATCGTCCACGGCGTCGCCATCGACCACCGGCACGTCTACACCGGCGGCCTCGCGGGACTGTTCCACCCCTACGCCCTGCTCGGAGCGGTGACCCTGCTGGTCGTGTTCACCGTCCACGGCGCGGTCTTCGCCGCGCTGAAGACGACCGGCGACATCCGCGCCCGGGCCCGTACCCTCGCCCTCCGGCTCGGCCTGGTGGCCGCGCTGCCCGCCGCCGCCTTCCTGTTCTGGACCCAGGCGGACCGCGGCAACACGCGCAGCCTGATCACCGTGGTCATCGCCCTCGCCGCCTGGCTGGTGGCCCTGGCCTGCACCCGGGCGGGCCGCGAGGGCTGGGCGTTCACGTTCTCCGCCGTCACCGTCGCGGCGACCGCGGCGACGCTCTTCCTGACCCTGTACCCCGACGTCATGCCGTCCACGACGAACCCGGCGTGGAGCCTGACGGTCACCAACTCGTCCTCCTCGGCGTACACGCTGGGGATCATGACCTGGATGAGCGCGTTCTTCGCTCCGCTGGTCGTCGCCTACCAGGCGTGGACGTACTGGGTGTTCCGCAGGCGCCTCGGCACCCACCACATCCCGCAGGCCGCCCCGCACCGCCCCACTCACACCGATCACACCAGCGAAGAAGCCGCCATGCCTGTCGCTCCCGCCCCCGACCGTCCCCGCATCCTCGTCGCCGGCGGCGGTTACGTGGGCCTCTACACCGCGATGCGCCTGCTGAAGAAGGCGCGCCACGGCGAGGCCACCGTCACGGTCGTCGACCCGCGCCCGTACATGACCTACCTGCCCTTCCTGCCCGAGGCGGCCGCCGGCAACGTCGCCCCGCGCAACCTGGTCGCGCCGCTGCGGCCCGTCCTGGCGGGGGCGGAGGTGGTGACCGGCCACGTCATCTCGGTGGACCAGGCCGAGCGGATCGCCCACGTCCGCACGGCCATGGGCGACACCTTCGAGCTCCCCTTCGACCAGCTGGTCGTCGCGCTCGGTTCCATCTCCCGCACCTTCCCGATCCCCGGTCTGGCCGAGCACGCCATCGGCATGAAGTCCGTGGAGGAGGCCATCAGCCTGCGCAACCACGTCATGGCGCAGCTGGACCGCGCCGACTCCACCACCGACGAGGCGGTCAGGCGCAAGGCCCTCACCTTCGTCTTCGTCGGCGGCGGCTTCGCCGGTGTGGAGACCGTCGCCGAGGTGGAGGACATGGCGCGGGACGCCGCACGGACCTACGCCCACGTCGGCCGTGAGGACATGCGCTTCGTCCTCGTCGAGGCGGCCGGCCGGATCCTCCCCGAGATGGGTCCCGACCTCGGTGTGTGGACCATGGAGAAGCTGAGGCAGCGCGGCATCGAGGTGTACCTGGAGACCTCGATGGAGTCCTGCGTCGACCAGCACGTGGTGCTGAAGAACGGCGTCGAGGCGGACGCCTCCACCATCGTCTGGACGGCCGGGGTGCGGCCCGCCCCCGCCCTGGCCCACTTCGGGCTGCCGCTCGGCCCGCGCGGGCACGTCGACACCCGGCCCACCCTCCAGGTCGTCGGGCACGACCACGTGTGGGCGGCGGGCGACAACGCCCAGGTGCCGGACCTCGCCGTGGGGGAGGGCGCCTGGTGCGCGCCCAACGCGCAGCACGCCGTACGCCAGGCGCCGGTGCTCGCCGACAACGTGCTCGCCGCGCTGCGCGGCCGGCCGTTGAAGGAGTACCGGCACAAGAACCTGGGCGCGGTGGCCGGCCTCGGCCTCCACAAGGGCGTCGCGATCCTGTTCGACAGGGTCAAGCTCAAGGGCCGTACGGCATGGTGGTTCCACCGCCTCTACCACGGCAGCCGGGTACCGACCATGAACCGCAAGATACGCGTGTTCGCCGACTGGACCCTGGCCTCCCTCCTCAAGCGGGAGACCGTCGGCCTGATCGAGATGGAGACCCCCCGCGACCCGTTCACCGAGGCGGCCGGGCCGCTGCCGGGCGTTCCCGGTCCCCGTCCCCACGCCGAGGACGTGCGGCGTACCGGGTGAGCCGCCGAAGCGTCGAGTGCCCGGCCTGACACCGCGTCAGGCCGGGCATTCGACGTCATGCGTCATGCGTCGCGAGTCGCGCGTCAGGCGAGGAGGGCCCGCGCCCGTTCGCGGGCCTGCCCGATGGGGTCGTCGAAGATGCCGAGGCCGTGGGCGACGAGTGCTCCCTCGTGCAGCAGCATGAGGTCCCCGCCCAGTTGCTCGGCCTCCGCCGCGCCGGCCTCCCTGGCGAGGTCGGTGAACAGGGTGAGCATCCCCCGCTTCTGCCCGGTGATGACGGCGTAGGCCGGGTGGGCCGGGTCGCTGATCTCGGCGTGGGCGTTGACCATGCCGCACCCCTTGGGGCTGTGCTGCGGCGACCAGGCGCCCAGGGCGTCGAAGACGGCGAGGACGCGCGCCCGGGGCGTCGGCCCCGCGGCCTCCAGGTGCCGGGCGAGGAAGGCCCGCCAGCGTTCGTCACGGTCCGCGAGGTACTCCACGACGATCTGTTCCTTGGAGCCGAACCGGTCGTAGAGCGTCTTCTTCGTGACCCCGGCCTCGGCGGCGATCAGGTCCACTCCGACGGCGTGGATGCCGCGCTCGTAGAACAGCCGCGCGGCGGCCTCCAGGACGCGCCGTGCGGCGGGGGTCATGGTGACGCGCCGGGGGCTCTCGGTAGTACCCATGAGCAAAAGTATACGGATCTGTATAGTGAGGTGAGTAGACCGATCTGTTTACTGAAGTGCCGACTGAAGGGTGAGTCGTGCGTTCCCTGCTTTCGATCGCCTTCGTGCTCTGCTGGAGCTCCGGGTTCATCGGCGCCAAGCTCGGCGCGGGCAGTGCCTCCGCGGTCACGGTCCTGATGTGGCGGTTCCTGCCGCTGGCCGTCGTCCTGATCGGCCTCGCCGCCCTCCTCCCGGCCTCGTGGCGGGGCCTCACGGCCCGGGACGTGGCCCGGCAGGCCGTCATCGGCGCGCTGTCGCAGAGCGGCTACCTGCTCTCCGTCTACTACGCGATCCAGCTCGGGGTCTCCAGCGGCACCACGGCCCTGATCGACGGCGTGCAGCCGCTGGTCGCCGGGGCGCTCGCCGGACCGCTGCTGCGCCAGTACGTGTCCCGCCGGCAGTGGTTCGGCCTGGGCCTGGGCGTGACCGGCGTCGCCGTCGTCACCCTGGCCGATGCCACGGCCGGCGCGGGTGTGCCCTGGTGGGCCTATCTCGTCCCCTTCCTCGGCATGCTCTCGCTGGTGGCGGCCACGTTCCTGGAGAGCCGCTCCCGCACGCGCGTCGCGCCCATGGTGTCGATGACCGTCCACTGCGCCACGAGTGCCGTCGTCTTCACCGCGCTCGCCGTGGGCACCCGCAGCGCCGTGCCGCCCGCCGAGCCCTCGTTCTGGACCTCGATCGCCTGGCTCGTCGCCCTGTCGACCCTCGGCGGGTACGGGCTGTACTGGCTCATCCTCAGGCGCTCCGGAGTCACCGCGGTCAACACGCTCATGTTCCTCATGGCCCCGGTCACCGCGGTCTGGGGAGCCCTCGCGTTCGGTGAACCGTTCGGCCCGCAGACCGCCCTCGGTCTGGCCGTCTGCCTCACGGCGGTCCTCGTCGTCCGCCACGGTGACACCTCGGCCACTTCGACGGGCACGCCCGGCCGGGGGAGCGACACGGGCTCCGGCACCTCCGTCGCCGCCCACCGTGCATGACCTGCCCGTCCCGGGGAACCCGGGGGCGCAAGCGCGGGTGGCCGCGCCCGGTGCCGTGCCGCCGTCGCGCCGCGCGGTCACCGGTGGGCTGCGACGATACGGACGGGATGCATGAGCACCATCGAAGAGTCGATCGACGTCGACGTCCCGGTCCACGTGGCGTACAACCAGTGGACGCAGTTCCGGACGTTCCCCCGGTTCATGGACGGCGTCGAGCGCGTCGACCAGATCCAGCCGACCTTCACCCACTGGGTGGTCCGGTTCGGGGGACGCGCCCACCGGTTCGACGCGGAGATCGTGGAACAGGTTCCCGACCGGCACCTCACCTGGGAGGCCCTGGACAGACCGCTGCACCGGGGCACGGTGGCGTTCGAGGTCCTGGACGCCGGGCGCTGCCGGGTGACCCTGCGCATCGAGCCCTCGGCCCGCGGACTCGCGGAGCGGGCGGGCAACGCCCTCGGTCTCGTCCGCCGTGCCGTCCACCGCTCCCTTGCGTGCTTCAAGGAGTTCATCGAGCAGCAGGGCCGCGAGACCGGCGACTGGCGGGGCGAGATCAGCAACGGCCGGGTGCGGCCCGGCTCCGTACGGGAGCGGCCCGTGGTACCGACCTGGCCGACCGGCTGAACACGCACGACGGCCCGGGCGCACGACACGGACGAGGAGAGAGCACGTTGCAGAAGTCACCGAGCGAGGAACCGAACGAAGACCACCTCGAGGTCACCCCGCCCAAGACCTGGGCGGCGGGCGTGCCGGCGGTGTATCACGCCATGCAGTACTCCCTGTCCCAGACGTCACCCAAGCGCACGGGGCTCACGCTGCTCAACCTGAACCAGACCCGGGGCTTCGACTGTCCCGGCTGCGCCTGGCCCGAGCCCGAACCGGGGGACCGCCCCCTCAACGAGTACTGCGAGAACGGCGCCAAGCACACGAACGACGAGGCGACCTCGCGCCGCGTCACGGCCGACTTCTTCCGCCGGCACTCCGTCGGCGAACTGGCCGGGAAGTCCGACCGGTGGCTCAACCAGCAGGGCCGGCTGACCCAGCCCATGGTCAAGCGGCCGGACTCCGACCACTACGAGCCGATCACCTGGAGCGCCGCCCTGGACCTGCTCGCCGACGAGCTGCGGGCCCTGGACTCCCCCGACGAGGCGCTCTTCTACACCTCCGGCCGCGCGAGCAACGAGGCCGCGTTCGTCCTCCAGCTGTTCGCCCGGGCCTTCGGGACGAACAACCTGCCCGACTGCTCCAACATGTGCCACGAGTCCAGCGGCTCCGCGCTCAACGAGACCCTGGGCATCGGCAAGGGCGACGTCAGCCTGCGCGACATCTACCACGCCGACCTCATCCTCACCGTGGGACAGAACCCCGGCACCAACCACCCCCGGATGCTGTCCGCGCTGGAGGAGACCAAGCGCCGGGGCGGCCGGATCGTCGCCGTCAACCCGCTGCCCGAGGCGGGGCTCGCCCGCTTCAAGAACCCGCAGCGGCCCCGGGGCGTCGTCGGCCGCGGCGTCCAGGTCGCCGACAGCTTCCTGCACATCAAGGTCGGCGGCGACCTGGCCCTCTTCCAGGCGCTCAACCTCCTCCTGCTGGAGGCGGAGGAGGCCGCGCCCGGCACCGTGCTCGACCGCGCGTTCATCGACGAGAACACCATCGGCTTCGAGCAGTTCGCCGCGCACCTGCGCGCCGACTTCTCCTGGGCGAGAGTGGAGGAGGCCACCGGGCTGACCCGCGCCCAGATCGAGGACGTACGCGACATGGTCCTCGAGAGCGAGCGCGTGGTCGTCTGCTGGGCGATGGGACTGACCCAGCACAAGCACGGCGTGCCCACCATCCGCGAGGTCGTCAACTTCCTGCTGCTGCGCGGCAACATCGGCCGCCCCGGCGCCGGCGCCTGCCCGGTCCGCGGGCACAGCAACGTGCAGGGGGACCGCACGATGGGCATCTGGGAGCGGATGCCGGACTCGTTCCTCGACGCGCTCGGGCGCGAGTTCTCCTTCGAGCCGCCCCGCGAGCACGGCCTGGACTCCGTCGACTCGATCAGGGCGATGCGGGACGGCCGTGCCAAGGTGTTCGTCGGCCTGGCCGGCAACTTCGTACGGGCCACACCGGACAGCGAGGTCACGGAGGCGGCCATGCGCCGCTGCCGGCTCACCGCGCACATCTCCACCAAGCTCAACCGCTCCCACACCGTCTGCGGCGAGACGGCCCTCATCCTCCCCACCCTCGGCCGCACGGAGCGCGACGTGCAGGCCAGTGGCGAGCAGTTCGTGACCGTCGAGGACTCGATGAGCCAGGTGCACGCCTCCCGGGGCGTCCTGGAGCCGGCCTCCAAGCACCTGCTGAGCGAGGTCGCCATCCTCAGCCGGCTGGCCCGCCGCACGCTGGGCGACAAGGTGTCCGTGCGCTGGGAGCGGTTCGAGGAGGACTACGGATGCGTCCGTGACCACATCTCCCGCGTCGTGCCGGGCTTCGAGGACTTCAACACGCGCGTCGCGAAGCCGGGCGGCTTCGGGCTGCCGAACCCGGTGAACGAGGGCCACTTCCCCACGCCCTCCGGCAAGGCGGTGTTCACCGGCAACGACTTCGAGGCGCTCAGCGCCCCCGCGGGGCACCTGATCCTGCAGACGCTGCGCTCGCACGACCAGTGGAACACCGTCCCGTACACGGACAACGACCGCTACCGCGGCATCCACGGCTCCCGCCGGGTGGTCCTCGTCAGCCCCGCCGACATGCGCGGGCTCGGCCTCGCGGAGGGGGAGCGGGTCGACCTGGTCGGCGTCTGGCGCGACGGCGTGGAACGCCGGGCGGAGGACTTCCGCGTGGTCGGCTACCCCACCGCACGCGGCTGCGCCGCCGCCTACTACCCGGAGACCAACGTGCTGGTTCCGCTGGACAGCGTGGCCGACATCAGCAACACCCCGACGTCCAAGGGCATCGTGGTCCGCCTGGAGCCGCGTACGGGGGAGCGCACCCTGCGGGAGGCGGCGGGGCAGGGGAAGGTCTCCGCCTAGCCGGGCGGACCCGGCGCCGGGCTGTCCACCCGCGCTGCCCCCTTACGGGACTTTCCCGCCAAATCCGGCACATCGCGAGCACGGTCGTGTACGGCGAGGCCATGCTGCGTACAGGACCGGGCGGCCGGAGGACCCGCACGACGGGTGCCGGGGGAGCGCGAGGGGGCACGGTGAGTGGTCTCGTGGTCGTGGGTGTGGACGGCTCGGCGTCGGGTCTCGCCGCGGTGGAGGTGGCCGCGCTGGAGGCACGGTCGCGTCGGGCGGCACTGCGGGTGGTGCACGCGTTCCTGTGGCCCGCGATGCACGCACCCCTCGGGCCGTCGCCGCTGGGACCGCCGGAGGGCGGGCTGCGGAACATGGTCGAACGTCTGGTGAAGGAGGCGGTCGAGCGGGCGCGGGCGACGGCGCCCGGGACCGAGGTCGAGCACGCCGTGCTGACCGGTGAGCCGCTGACGGTCCTGGAGGCCCAGTCGCGCACCGCCGAACTGGTGGTGGTCGGGTCCCGGGGCACGGGCGGTTTCGTCGGGCTGCTGGTGGGGTCGACGGCGGTGCACCTGGCGGCGCACGGCCGGTGTCCGGTCCTGGTGGTACGGGAGCGGCCGCACACCGGCGGCCCGGTCGTGCTGGGCGTGGACGGCTCGGCCGCGGGCGAGCGGGCCGTCGACTTCGCCTTCGCGGAGGCGGCCCTGCGGAACGCGCCCCTGGTCGCGCTGCACGCCTGGACCACGTGGAACGCCCCGATGCCCGCACCGCAGGACGCGTCGATGCCGTACGCGAACGCGCGTCAGGCGCTGCCCGAGGGTGAGGAGCGCCTGCTGGCCGAAGCGCTGACCGGCCGTCAGGATCGGTATCCGGGCGTACCGGTGGAGCGCCGGGTGGTGCACGGCAGGACGCGTGAGGCGCTGATCGAGGCGAGCCGGTCCGCCCAGTTGCTGGTGGTCGGCGGGCGGGGCCGCGGCGGCTTCGCCGGGCTGCTCCTGGGGTCGGTCAGCCAGGCCCTGCTGCACCACGCGCACTGTCCGGTCGCGGTGGTACGGGGCCGGATCACGGGCTCTCAGGTGGCCTGATGGCCCCTGTCGCCGGAGGGGCGGTCGCACCGAGGCTGGAGCCGGACGGCCGCACCTCGGCGAGGGCTCCACGGGAGACGGGAGAGGCCAGTGAGTGACCTGGTGGTCGTGGGGGTGAACGGCCCCACCGCGGACGACGGCGACGGAGCGGCGGGCGTGACACCGGACGGTTCGGCCGCCCGGGGCGAGGAGCAGCGGAGTGACCGTGCCGCAGCGGCCCCCCGTCGCCGCGGCTGACGCCCCGCTCGGCCGGACGCCCCCGGAGCCGGTGGCGCACGCCTACCGGCACGGTGCCGCCGAGGTGGCCGGCCTGCTCGGCGTGGACCCGGCGGCCGGCCTGTCCACGGCGGACGCCGGACGGCGGGCCGCCGCCTGGGGCACCAACGAACTGGCCGAGCCGGCCCGCAGGCCGCAGTGGCTGCGCCTGCTGGACCAGTTCCGCAGCTGGCTGATCGGCATCCTGCTGATCGCCGCCGTCGTCGCCGGCTTCATCGGGGAGATCAAGGACGCCGTCGTCATCTCCGTGGTCCTCCTGATCAACGCCACCATCGGCTACCTGCAGGAACGCCGTGCCGAGCGCAGCCTGGAGGCACTGCGCCAGATGCTGGTGCCCACCGCCCGGGTACGCCGCGACGGCCGGGTCGGCGTGGTTTTGGCGCGCGACCTGGTGCCCGGCGACGTGGTCCTGCTGGAGGCCGGCGACCGCGTCCCCGCCGACGGACGTCTGGTGGTCGCCGCCTCCGTCGAGGCCGCCGAGGCCACGCTGACCGGCGAGTCCCACCCCGTGGCCAAGACGACCGCGCCCGCCGGGGACGAGGAGGGACACGGAGACGGGCCCGGGGCCGGCGCACCCGTGCCCGTGCCCGTCGCGGAACGCACCGCCATGCTCTTCATGAACACGGCCCTGACCCGCGGCCGCGCCGAGATGATCGTCACCGCCACCGGCATGCGCACCGAGGTCGGAGCCATCGCCGAGGCGCTGCGCACCGGCGGCGAGCCGCCCAGTCCGCTGCAGGTCCAGATGGACAGCCTGGGCCGGCGCCTGGCCCTGCTCAGCGGCGTCGCCGTGGCCGCCTACGCGGTCGTCGCCCTCGTCCGGGGCGAGGCGCCGGGGGACCTGGCGCTGCGGGCGGTGGCCCTCGCGGTCGCGGCGATCCCCGAGGGACTGCCCGCCGTCCTCGCCCTCACCCTGGCCCTGGGCGTGTACCGCATGGCCCGCCGCGGCGCCGTCGTCAAGCGCCTGGCCTCCGTGGAGGCGCTGGGCTCCGCGACCGTGGTGTGCAGCGACAAGACC
Source organism: Streptomyces sp. CRN 30 (assembly GCF_034105845.1). Taxonomy (NCBI): domain Bacteria; kingdom Bacillati; phylum Actinomycetota; class Actinomycetes; order Kitasatosporales; family Streptomycetaceae; genus Streptomyces; species Streptomyces sp. CRN 30. Next base: position 19,589 of record NZ_JAVRHI010000494.1, read on the forward strand.
GGCACCCTGACCCTGAACGAGATGACCGCCCGCGCCCTGTGGGCCGCCGGACGCCTGTACGACGTGACCGGCGAGGGCTACGACACCGCCGGTACCGTGCGCCCCGCCGGCGACGACGGCACCACGACCGGCGCCGAGCCGCTGCACGGAGCGATCCTGCCGTTCGTGCTGTGCAACGACGCCCGCCTCACCCCCGACGGCGTCATCGGCGACCCGACCGAGGCCGCCCTGCTCGTGCTCGCCGCCAAGTCGGGCCTCGACCCCGAGCTCCTGCGGACACGGACCCCGCGCACCGGTGAGGTCCCCTTCGACCCGGCCGCCAAGTACATGGCCACCTTCCACACGGACGCCGACGGCCGCACCCGCGTCCACGCCAAGGGGGCCGTGGACGTCCTGCTGGACCGCTGCACCCACGTCCTGGCCGGCGACGGCCCCACGCCCCTGACCGCCGGACGGCGCGCCGAGATCACCGCCGCCGCCCGGCGCATGGGCAACCGGGGCCTGCGGGTGCTCGGCGCCGCCACCGCCACCTCCGACCCGACCGGTCCGCGCCGGCCGGAGCCGCGCGAGGTGGAAGGGCTGGTCCTGACGGCGGTCGCCGGGATCGACGACCCGCCCCGCCCGCAGGCCCGGGACGCCGTGGCCCTCGCCCACGACGCCGGGGTCACCGTCAAGATGATCACCGGGGACCATGCCGACACCGCCACCGCGATCGCCCGCGAACTCGGCATCACCGGCGAGGTCGTCACCGGCGGCGAACTGACCCGGATGGGCGAGCAGGACCTCGCGGACCGCATCGAGGACATCGGCGTCTTCGCCCGCGTCGCCCCCGAGCACAAGGCCACCATCGTGCGCGCCCTCTCCGCGCGCGGCCACATCGTGGCCATGACCGGTGACGGCGTCAACGACGCGGCCGCCCTGCGCGCCGCCCACATCGGCGTCGCCATGGGGGTCACCGGTACCGACGTCGCCAAGGAAGCCGCCGACATGGTGCTGACCGACGACGACTTCTCCACCATCGTGCGCGCGGTGCGCGAGGGCAGGTCCATCTACGACAACATCGTCACCTTCGTCCGCTTCCAGCTGTCCACCAACATCGGCGCCATCCTCACCCTGCTCGCCGCCGTACTGGCCGGACTGCCCGCCCCCATGTCCGCGATCCAGCTGCTGTGGGTCAACATCATCATGGACGGGCCGCCCGCCATGGCCCTCGGTGTCGACCCCCCGCGGGACGACGTGATGCGCCGCCCGCCCCGTCCGCCCGCCGAACGGATACTCGACACCCGCCGCCTGGCCGCCATCACCCGTTCCGGCGCGGTCATGGCCACCGGCACCCTCGCCGTCTTCGTCGCCGGTCGGCAGCTCACGGACACGGCGACCGCCACGACCATGGCCTTCACCACCTTCGTGCTCTTCCAGCTGTTCAACGCCCTGGCCGCACGCAGCGAGGACGGCCCGGTGCTCGGTCGCCACCAACTGCACAACCGCGCCCTGTGGATCTGTCTGGGAGCCGTCCTCGCCCTTCAGGTCGTCGCCGTGCAGGTACCGTTCGCGCAGGGCGTCTTCGACACCGTCGCCCTCGGTCCCGTCCAGTGGGCCGTGTGTCTGGCCACCGCCTCCACGGTGGTGCTCGTCGAACACGCATGGCGTGCCGGACGGGCCCGCTTCGGTCACGCGGGCGACCGCTACCTCAGGTAAGGGCCGTCCGTCCCGATCCGGCCGGGACCGTCCAGGACGTGCACCCGGAGGTTCCCCTTCCCGGGTGCCGCGACGCTGAGCCTGCCGTCGGAGACGCGGAGGCTGCCGGCCAGGTGGTCGCCGTAGTAGGCGCGGCCGGTCGTGGCGAGGGGGCAGGTGGGGCCGCAGTCGATCCGCTCGCCCTTCCGGAACTCGATCTCCGAGCCGTAGTACAGGGTGGGGATGCCGCGGAAGGTCCACATCAGCGACATGTTCTCGGCCCAGGCGTCGGTGCCGCCGCTGTAGCGGGTGCTCGACTTGTTGGGGCCGAGTGCTCCGCGCCCCACATGGAGGTGCAGGCGGGATCGACGGCGATCACGCTGATACCGGCCTCGGCGCACATCGACAGGAGCCGGGCGCGGAGTCTGCCGGTGGGGAACGACAGAGCCTCCCGTGAGGACCCGCCCGCCGCAACCTCGGCGGGCGGCCCACGGCGGCGGACCGGACCGGCCGGTCCACGTCCGGGACACCACCCGGGCTGCCCGTACGTGCGCCTCGGTCACTCGGCGGGATGCGCGGGCACCGGCCGGGACGCGCACCGCGCGGGGGCTTCCGGTACGGAGGCCGCCGGGCCCGGTGTCCGGGTCCCGCTCACCCCGTCCGGTGTCCGGGGGCCGTCGCGTACGACGAACGGCGGATCCGCACCCTGCGGCGGCGGACGATACGACCGGCGGCGCCCGCCGCTCCCGCGGTCACCTCGCGCCGGGCACCGCCGTGCGCGTCATGCCGTCGCCGCGGCCGTGTACCGGGAGCGCACATAGGTGTACAACTCCTGGGCCAGGCGCGCGACGATCGCCTCGGCCAGCACCATCCCGACCCGAGCCATCAGGGTCACCACGAAACCGCCCACGTCCCACACTCTCCGCTTCCGGGCCGACGGCCCTGCGGCGCCCGGCTGACCGGCCCTGGCGGCCGTCGTCCTCCAACTGCCGAACGCCTCCCGGTTGATGCCCGCCGGGGTGCCCCTCGCCCCTGTCGGCGGGTGAACTGTGGGTGAACCCGCAGACAGGGGCGTGCGGCCGCGACGGTCAGGATGCCGGGACCGGGGCGGTCGCGGCCCGGCGGCGGTTGCGGGCGCGCTGGATCAGCAGGCCCGCGACGCCGAGGACGAGCACCAGGTACAGGACGATGGTGATCGGGCTCGACACCAGCGCCGAGGGATCGCCCTCGCTGACCGCCATCGCGCGGCGGAACTCGGTCTCGGCGAGCGGGCCGAGGATGACGCCGATGAGGACGGGGGCCACGGGCAGGCCGTAGCGGCGCATGGCGAAACCGAGCAGGCCGATGGCGAGGACGAGGACCAGGTCGAGGATCTTGCTGCTGGTCGCGTAGACGCCCAGCATGGCGAAGACCGTGATGCCGGCGTACAGGTAGTGCCGGGGCACCTTCAGCAGCTTCGCCCACAGCGGCGCGAACGGCAGGTTGAGCACCAGCAGGACGACCATGGCCACGAAGAAGCTGGCCAGCAGGGCCCACACCAGGTCGCTCGCCCGCTCGAAGAGCAGGGGGCCGGGCTGGAGGCCGTACTGGCGGAACGCGGCGAGCAGCACCGCGGCCGTCGCCGAGGTCGGCAGGCCCAGCGCGAGCAGGGCACCCATCGCGGTGCCCGCGGTGGCGTTGCCCGCCGCCTCCGGACCCGCGACACCCTGGATGGCGCCCTTGCCGAACATGGAGTCCTTGCGGCGCGACCCGAGCCGGCGCTCGGTGCCGTAGGCCAGGAAGGTGGGCACCTCGGAGCCGCCGACGGGGATGATGCCGAACGGCACACCGATCGCGGTGCCGCGCAGCCACGCGGGCAGCGCAAGGCGGATCTCCCCGCGCGACAGCCACAGCCGGCCCGTGGACGGCATGACGCGCAGGTCCTCCTTGGTCCCGCGCCGCGCGGCGACGGCGATGACCTCGCCGAGGGCGAGCAGACCCACGGTGATCACCACGATGTTGATGCCGTCGAACAGCTCCGGCATGCCTCCCGTGAAGCGCGCGGCGCCCGACATGCCGTCCACCCCGACCAGCGCGATCGCCAGTCCGATCACCAGGGCGGCGAGACCGCGCAGGATCGACTCGCTCACCACGGCCGAGATGGCGACGAAGGCGAACACGGCGAGCGCCAGGTACTCGGCCGGACCGAAGAGCGTGGCGAGTTCGGCGAGGTAGGGGGCGAAGAACACCACGAGCACGGAGGACAGGATGCCGCCGACGAAGGCACCGATGGCGGCGGTCGCGAGCGCCTGCGCGGCCCGTCCCGACCTCGCCATCCGGTGGCCCTCGATGGACCCGGCGATCGCGGTGCTGTTGCCGGGGGTGTTCATCAGGATGCCGGCGGTCGAGTCGCCGAAGAGCCCGCCGAAGAGCACGCCGGCGAACATGATGAACGCGCCGACCGGGTCGAGCGAGAAGGTCACGGGCAGCAGCAGCGCCACCGCCATCGCCGAACCGAGACCGGGCAGCACGCCGACGGCCGTGCCCAGCAGGGCGCCCACGAGCACCCACAGCATGTTCATCGGCGTCAGGATCGTCAGGAACCCGTCGCCGAGGTTGCTCAGGGATTCCATCAGAACACTCCTGCCAGGATGCCCGGGGGCAGGCTGAGGCCCAGTCCCGCGGAGAAGGCCAGTTGGACGGTGGACGAGATGGCGATCGACAGGAAGACGTCGAACACCGGCCGCCGGCTGCCGAGCGCCCGGGAGACGCCCCAGAACAGCAGCGCGCCGGAGAGCAGCCAGCCGAGCGGGACGAGCAGGACGATGAACGCCACGACGGTGCCGACCACTCCGGTCACGGCCCACCGGTTGCTGCGGGGGCGGGTCGCCTCGGCGTCCTCGGCCTCCTCGGCGCCGTCGGCGATGTCGTGGGCCTGGGTCGGCGGGGCCTCGGTGGTGGCGGACGTGAGGGCGGCGACCTGCGCGGGCTCGGGACGGCGCAGCACGTCGACACCCAGCAGGACGGCGAACACCACGCATGCGACGGCGACGATCGTGGGGAACAGTTGCGGTCCCGGCGAGGCGACGTTGGCCGGCACGTCCATGGTGAGCGTGCCGACGCCCAGCACGACGCCGGTGACGAGCAGCAGCAGCGGGACGATCAGGCCGGTGCGGCGGCGCAGGTAGGCGGCCGGGCCCGCGTCCGGCGGGGCGGGGTGGGTGGTCACAGGCCCAGCTCCTCGATGATGGTGTTCACTCTCGCCTGGTCCTCGCGGATGAAGTCGGCGAACTCGTCACCCGTCAGCAGGCTCTCGACCCACTTGTTGCGGGTGAGGGCGTCCTCCCACTCGGGGGTGCGGACCACTTCGGTGACGATGTCGGTCAGTTCCTGCCGCTGCTCGTCGCTGATGCCCGGCGGGGCCACCAGGCCGCGCCAGTTGGGCAGCGACACGTCGACGCCCTGCTCGATGAAGGTCGGGGTGTCGATGCCCGGCACCGGCTCGTCGGCCGAGACCGCCAGGGCCCGCAGGTTGCCCGCCTCGATCTGGTCGCGGAAGTCGTTGTAGCTGCTGACACCGATCTCGACGGTGTTCGACAGCAGCGCCGTGAGCACTTCGCCACCGCCCGCGAACGAGATGTAGTTGACGTCCTTGGGGTCGATGCCGGCCTCGCGCGCGGCGAGTCCGGCCAGCAGGTGGTCGGTGCCGCCGAGACCGCCGCCGCCGACGGCGTGGCTGTGCGGGTTCTTCCGCCACGCCGCCATGAAGTCCTGGAGCGTCCGGTACGGGGACTTCGCGGGGACGATGAAGACCTGGTAGTCCTCGGCGAGCCGGGCGATGGGGGTGGTGTCGTCCAGGTCCACGCGCGACTTGTTGACCGTGATCGCGCCCTCCATCACCGTCCCGGTCATCATCAGCCGCGTCGGATCGGCGCCCAGTTCGACGAACTGGCCGAGCCCGATGGTGCCGCCGGCCCCCGGCACGTTGACGACCTGCACGTTGTTGACGATCGAGCCCGCCCGCAGGGCCTGCTGGAACTCGCGGGACGCGAGGTCCCAGCCGCCGCCGGGCGCGGCGGGGGCGGTGACCGTGAGTTTCGACCTCGGGGTCGCGCCCGAGGTGGAGTTGCTCGCGTCCACCGCGGCGGCGCCGGCGAGCACCATGGTGCTCAGGGCGCCGACGACACCGAGCAGGAAACGTTTCCTCTGCACGATCACTCCCTTGTGATCTCGTACCTTCACCGAGCCGGCGCTGCGCTGGTCGGTCACCCCAGTGTGTCCGCCTAGTGGATATTCATGACCGCCAGATGGTAAACAGCACTCCAGCGACGAAGCAATGGAGACGGCACGACGAAAACGGCACGACAGGAAACGAAGGGAAGAAGGAGACCGATGTCCCCGACGACCGACGGTGGCGGCGGCATCCGGGCGGTGAACCGGGCGTGGCAGGTGCTGCGCGCGTTCACCCCGGAGCGCATGTCACTCACCCTGGCCGACCTCGTCCGCGAGACCGGCCTGCCGAGGACCACCGTCCTCAGGCTCGTGGAGACCCTGGTGGGGGAGGGGCTGGTGGAGTCGGGAGCGGACGGCCGGATCCGGGTCGGCACCAGCCTCATCGCCTTCGCGGCCTTCGCCGACACGGCCTGGACGGTGCCGGCCGCCTCCCTGGCGCGGATGCGCGCGCTGGCGGCCGAGACGGGCGAGACCGTCAGCCTGTACGTACGCCAGGGCACGCGGCGGGTCGTGGTGGGCCAGGCGCCCAGCCCCAACACCCTGCGCCACGTGGTCGAACCGGGCGACGCCCTCACCATGGCCCGGGGCTCCGCCGCCTACGTGCTGCTCAGCCTCGAACCGCCCCAGGAGCGGGACCGGCTCATCGCGGAGATCGCCGCCGCGGAGTCCGGCGGCGACGACGCGGCGCTGCGCGCCGGGACGCTGGCCGCCGCGGAGCGCGGCTGGTGCGTCACCCACGGCGAGCGCGAGCCGGGCAACAGCGGCCTGGCGGTGCCGGTGCCGTTCCCTCCGGGCGCCGCGCCCGCCCGGCGGCCGGTGCTGGCCGTGGGCGGACCCACCGTGCGCTTCACCGAGGACCGGATCGACGGCTTCGCGCACGCGGTCCGCCGCTGCGCGGAGGACCTCGCCCGCACCGGCCTGCCACCCGCCCTGTACTGACCGATCGTCCCCTCGCGGGCCGCCCGACAACTTACGGAGAACCGTGCACGCATACCCGCCCCCCGGGGCACTCCCCGTCGCCACCGTGTCCGACGCGATGGACCGGTTCGGCGTCGCCGACGGCATCCGCCCGCTCTGGCCCGGTGCGGTCCTGTCCGGACCCGCGTTCACCGTGTGGACCCGGCCGGGCGACAACGCGGGGCTGCACGCCGCGTTCGAGACGATCCGGCGCGGCGAGGTGCTCGTCGTCAACGGGGGAGGGGACGCGACCCGCGCCCTGATCGGTGAGCTGGTGGCGCAGAAGGCGAAGGCGCTGCAGATCGGCGGCATCGTCCTCGACGGCGCCGCCCGGGACGTCGTCGAGCTGGCCCAGCTGGGTGTCCCGGTGTTCGCCCGCGCGGTCACGCCCGCGGGACCGTGGAAGACCGGCCCGTACCGGATAGCCGTCCCGGTCGCCGTCGGCGGCGTGCCGGTCGTCCCCGGGGACTGGGTGCTCGGGGACGACGACGGGGTGGCGATCGTCCCGGCGGCGCAGGCCGACGACGTCGTCACGGACACGCACCGGCTCATCGAGGGCGAGGCCGAGCGCCGGGCGGCCAACCAGCGGCTGGTGCCCCGTGACTGACCGCCCGCTCGTCTGGATCCCCCGGCCGGTCCACGAGGACGCCCTGGCCCTCCTGCGCCCGCACGCCGAGGTACGCACGGGGTACGGCGCCGAGGGCGTCCCGTTCGACGAGGTCAGCGACCGGGTCGTCGCCGTCCTGCTGCGTACCGAACGCGTCGACGGCGCGATGATGCGCCGCGCGCCCCGCCTGCGCGTCGTGGCCCGGCACGGGGTGGGCCTCGACACCGTGGACGTGGACACCGCGCGCGAGCTGGGGATCGCGGTCACCACCACCCCGACGGCCAACAGCCGCTCCGTCGCCGAACACGCGGTGGCGCTGCTGCTCGCCGTACGCCGGGGCATCGGCATCGCGGTCCGCAACGAGGGCGACACCCGCGCGGCCATCCGCGGCCGGGAGCTCTCCGGCGCGACCCTCGGACTCGTCGGCTTCGGCCGCATCGCCCGCGAGGTCGCCACGATCGCCCGCCTCGGCTTCGGCATGCGCGTCCTGGCGTACGACCCGCTGGTGCCCGCCGCCGCCATGACGGACGCCGGCGTCGAACCCGCGGACCTCCCGACGCTGCTGTCCCGGGCCGAGAACCTCAGCCTGCATGTCCCGCTGGTCGAGGGAACCAGGAACCTCATCGGCCTGCCCGAGCTCCTGGCCCTCCCCGAGGGCGCGGTCGTGGTCAACACCTCGCGCGGGGGCATCATCGACGAGTCCGCCCTGCTCGACGTGGTCCGACGGGGCCACCTGGCGGGCGCGGGCCTCGACGTGACCGCCGTCGAACCACTGCCGTCCGGCCACCCGCTGCGCGACGAGCCGACGGTCGTCATCACCCCGCACACCGGCGCGCAGACGGCCGAGGCGCTGCGCCGCATGGCCACCGAGGCCGCCGGCCACATCGTCGCCCACCTCACCTGATCGCCTGATCGCCTGGAGGGGCGCCCCGTCCGACGACGGGGCGCCCCTCGGCATGCGGTCATGCAGGCATGCGGGCCGAGCGGACGACCGTCGTACCACCAGATGGTTCGCTTGTCCCGCTGTACGGTTCCATGGTGTGATGATCCGGCCCACTCACCGGCGAGGGCCCGCCCCGCCGCGTGCCGAGACACCAGGAGGCGGCATGCCCGAGTCCGACGCCGGCGGCGTCCGCAGCGTGCAGCGCGCGGTGGACCTGCTCGCCCTCTTCGACGCCGAGCACCCCAGCCGGTCCGTGCGCGAACTGGTCGACGCCACCGGACTGCCGAAGACCACCGTGGTGCGGCTGGTCCACACCCTCGAACAGTGCGGTCTGCTCTGGAGCCGCGGCGACGGCCACCTCGTCCCCGGCACCGGACTGCTGCGCTGGGCCGAACTGGCCGGCCGCGCCTGGCGGTTGCCGGAGGAGGCGCTGCGCCGCCTGGCCGAGCTGAGCGAGGCCAGCGGCGGCGAGACGGTGTCGGTCTACGTCCGCCAGCGGAACACCCGCGTCTGCGTCGCCCGCCACGAGGGCACCCGCACGCTGCGTCACGTCGTCCACGTCGGGGCGGAGATGCCCCTGTGGTCGGGGGCCGCGAGCCACGTACTCCTCTCGCGCTCGGACCGTGACGACGTCACCGCGGTGGCGTCCCGCGCCCCCGACGCCACCTGGGCCGAGCTGCTCCGGGAGCGGACCCGGAAGGCCGCCGAGGACGGCATGGCCGTCAGCCACGGCGAACGGGAGCCCGGCGTCTCCGGTGTCGCGGCCCCCGTGTTCGCCGCGTCGGGCCGGCTGACCGCGGCGGTCGCGCTGGGCGGCCCGACCACCCGCTTCACCGACGACGCCGTCGCCGGTTTCACCCCCGCCCTGCTGGCCACCGCACGGGCCCTCACCGCACTCGACTGCATCGGAGGCACCGCCTGATGACGACCCCGCTCCTGGAGGGCGTACGGGTCCTCGACCTGACCAACGTCCTCGCCGGCCCCTACGCCGGCTACCAGCTGGCCCTCCACGGCGCCGACGTCGTCAAGGTCGAGGTGCCCGGATCCGGTGACCTGGCGCGCCAGTTGGGCGCCGACCGGGAACTGGGCGAGGAACTGCTGGGCGCCTCCTTCCTGGCGCAGAACGCGGGCAAGCGCTCCCTCACCCTCAACCTGAAGGACCCCGACGGGCGGGAGGCGCTCCTGCGCGCGGTCCGCGAGGCGGACGTGCTGCTGGAGAACTTCCGCCCCGGGGTGATGGACCGGCTCGGCGTCGGCTGGAAGACGCTGAGCGCCGAGAACCCCCGGCTCGTCTACTGCGCGATCTCCGGCTTCGGGCAGACGGGCCCGCTGCGCGACCGCCCGGCGTACGACCAGATCATCCAGGGCCTCAGCGGCATGATGAGCGTCACCGGCACCCCGGACACCGCACCCCTGCGGGCCGGTTTCCCCGTCGCCGACACCCTCGGCGGCATGGCGGCCGCCTACGCGGTGGCGGCCGCGCTCGTACGCCGCGGACGCACCGGGGAGGGCGCCTTCGTCGACGTCTCCATGCTGGAGTCCGCGCTCACCGCCATGGGCTGGGTCACCTCCAACTACCTGATCAGCGGACGCGAGCCGCAGCCCATGGGCAACGAGAACTTCACCGCCGCCCCGTCCGGCACCTTCCGCACCGCCGACGGCCACCTCAACATCGCCGCCAACCGGCAGCAGCAGTTCACGACCCTGTGCCGGCTCATCGGGCGCGAGGACCTGACGGCCGACCCGCGCTTCACGCACCCCGCCGACCGCAAGACGCACCGCGACGCCCTGCGCGACGAGGTGGAGTCGGCCCTGGCCGCCCGGCCTGCGGCCGAGTGGGAGGAGATCCTCTCCGACGCCGGCGTCCCGGCGGCCCGGGTCCTGTCCGTCCCGGACGCCCTGGGCCTGGACCACCTCGCCACCCGCGGCTTCGTCCACGACCTCCCCTTCCCCGACGGGAGGGAGCGCCGCCTGTCCGTCCTCGGCAGCCCGGTGCGCGTGGACGGGGAACCGGCCGCCTCACCCGCCCCGCCGCCCCTCCTCGGCGAACACACCGACGACGTGCTGGCGGAACTCGGTTACACCGCGGTGGAGATCACCGCGCTGCGTGAGGGCGGTGCGATATGAGCGACGTGAACGCGACGACGGCGGACGGGGGAGAGGCGATGATCGCCGAGCGCACGGTGACCGACTGGTGGTCCACCGCGGTGAGCGAGATCCACCCCGGCGAGATCAGACTGCGCGGCTACCCGGTCGAGGAACTGATCGGCCGGGTCACCTTCGCCGAGCAGATCTGGCTCATGCTCCGCGGGGAACTGCCCACCCCCGTCCAGGGCCGGCTGCTGGAGGCCGCGCTGGTCGCCGCCGTCGACCACGGCCCGCAGGCCCCGTCGATCGCCGCGGCCCGGATGGCGGCCACCTGCGGGGTGGGCCTGAACAGCGCCGTCGCCACCGGCGCGGGCCTGCTCGGGGACGTCCACGGCGGGGCGGGCCAGCAGTGCATGGAGGTGCTGGAGCGGGTGACCGGCGGCGAGGAGGCGTCCGCGATCGTCGCCGAGTACCGCGGCCGCCGTGCCTACATCCCGGGCTTCGGCCACCGCTTCCACCCGCGCGACCCGCGGCGCGACCCCCTGCTCGCGCTGGTGCGGGAGGCCGTCGACGCCGGGGAGGTCCCCGGCCGCGCCCTCGAGGCCGGACTCGCGCTGGAGGCCGCGCTCGCCGAGGGCCGGGACCGTCCGGTGCCCATGAACATCGACGGCGCCACCGCGATCATCTACGCCGAACTGGGCTTCCCGTCCCAGCTGGGCCGCGGCCTGTTCGTGCTCTCCCGCAGCGTGGGCATCCTCGCCCACGCCTGGGAGGAGACGGAGAACGGGGCGCGCATCAAGGGTCCGTTGCCCCGCCCCCTCCTCGCGGGCTACCACGGCCCGCCCGAGCGCCGGCTCGACCGGGACGCCTGAACCCCCCGCGCGCGGAGGCGCGTCGGCCCGTCCGGGCCGACGCGCTTCGGCTGCGCACGCGCGCACTTTGAACTCTTCGGTGACAAAGTATGGACATGTCAAGCGGAAGCCCTCTACCTTGACGGCGGAATCGCAGCCCCACCTGTCAAGACCGGAGCGCTTCCGGCACGGTCCGGTCCCCAAGACCCGGAGGACCAATGCGCCAAGGCCTGCTCTCGCATGCCCGAAGACACCTCACCGTCCTGCTGACGTCGAGCATCCTCACCGGCGGCATCTGGGCCGCCCCGGCCGCCTCGGCCGCTCCCCCGACCGCCGCGGACATCCCTCCCCAGGAACCCGGCATCACCCTGCGCGTGTTCGACGTGCAGACGCCGCTGGACAAGCTGTGCACCCTGAAGCCGGCCCAGACCCCCAACCACGACGCGCTGATGCCGACGGTCGACTGGTCCTCGCCCGCCGACTTCGGCGGCTTCTCCGACCACTTCGTGACGGAGGCGACCGGTTACCTGGTGGCGCCGAGCGAGGGCAGCTACGTCTTCCGCCTCACCAGCGACGACGGCTCCCGGCTGACCATCGACGGCAGCACGGTGATCGACCACGACGGACTGCACGGCGCGGAGCCCAAGGACGGCACGGTCCACCTCACCGCCGGTTCGCACCCGCTCCGCATCGACCACTTCGAACGCGACGGCGGGGAGCAGTTGCAGCTCTCCTGGCGGCCGCCCGGTGCGAGCGACTTCACCGTCGTACCGCAGGAGGCGCTGAGCACCGACGCCGGCGTCGTCCGGGTGACGGCACCGGGCCGCAAGGAGTGCGAGGCGAGCGGCGACTCGCCCGGCGACGGCCTGCCGCTGGACTCCGTACGCCCCGACCTCACCCTCACCGACCTCCGGCCCGAGGGCTTCGAACCGCAGGTCAGCGGCATGGACTGGCTGCCCGACGGACGTCTGGCGATCAGTACCTGGGGCGGCAGTGACAACGTTGCCGGTGAGGTGTACCTGCTCGACAACGTCACCGGCGCCACCAGCCGGGAGAAGGTCACCGTCAAGAAGGTGGCGAGCGGGCTGCGCGAGCCCATGGGCATCAAGTACGTCGACGGGTCCCTCTACGTCTCGCAGAAGCACGAGCTGACCCGGCTCGTCGACCGGGACGGCGACGACGTGACCGACGACTACCGCACGGTCGCCACCTGGCCGTACGGCGGCAACTTCCACGAGTTCGCGTTCGGGCTGCTCTACCGCGACGGCCACTTCTACGTGAACCTCTCCGTGGCCATCAACCTGGGCGGCGCGACCACGGTTCCGCAGCCCGCGCCCGGCCGCGGCGTCACGTACAAGGTGAACAAGAAGACCGGGAAGCTCAGCCCGATCGCGGGCGGTCTGCGCACGCCCAACGGCATCGGCTGGGGACCGGGCGGCGACCTCTTCGCCACCGACAACCAGGGCGGCTGGCTGCCCTCGTCGAAGCTGGTCCACGTCAAGCAGGATCGCTTCTTCAACCACTACACGGAGCCGGCGGGCCCCTTCGACGACAAGCCCGTCACCGAGCCGGTGCTGTGGCTCCCGCAGAACGAGATCGGCAACTCGCCCTCCACACCGCTGCTGCTGAAGAAGGGGCAGTTCAAGGGCCAGATGCTGATCGGTGACGTCACCTACGGCGGCCTCCAGCGCGCCTACCTGGAGAAGGTGAAGGGGCAGTACCAGGGCGCCGTCTTCCGCCACACCCAGGGCCTGGAGGCCGGGGTCAACCGCATCACCCTCGGCCCCGACGGCGCGATCTACGCCGGTGGCCTGGGCGCCGACGGCAACTGGGGCCAGGAGGGCAAGCTGCGGTTCGGCCTGCAGAAACTGACCCCCAACGGCGGCAACACCTTCGACATCAAGACCATGCGCGCGGTGCCGGGCGGCTTCGACCTCACCTACACCCAGCCGGTGTCCGCCGAGACGGCCGCGCGGCTCGCCGAGAGCTACACGGCCGAGCAGTGGCGCTACACCCCGACCGCCGACTACGGCGGGCCGAAGATTGCCCAGGAGCAGCTCTCCGTGAGCTCCGCGACGCTCTCCAGGGACAGCCGCACCGTCCGGCTGCGGCTGGACGGCCTGAAGGCGGACCGCGTGGTGCACGTACGCTCCCCGCGCCCCTTCAGCTCGGCCTCCGGTGAGGAGCTGTGGAACACCGAGGCCTGGTACACGCTCAACGAGACGCCCGGCAAGCAGCCGCCCGCCCCGACCCTGTACGAGGCCGAGGAGGCGCGCCTGACGGGGACGGCCGGCGTCGACACCGACCACACCGGCTACTCCGGCAGCGGTTTCGTCGACCGCTACGCCACCGAGGGCGAGGTCGCCACGACGTTCGACGTGACGGTCCCGAAGTCGGGCGCCTACGACGTGAACCTGCGCTACTCCAACGGCCCGGACCCGTTCCAGGGCACCAAGACCCTCTCCCTGTACGCCAACGGGAAGAAGCTCCGGCAGACCGCACTCCCGTCCACCGGCGACTGGGAGACCTGGTCGACCAGGACCGAACGCCTGACCCTGCGCGCCGGGCACAACACCGTCTCCTACCGGTACGACGCCGGCGACACCGGTCATGTCAACCTCGACCTGATCACCGTGCGCCCCCGTGGCGCGCGCGCCGCGCTCTTCGACGGCACCGCCGCCTCGCAGGACCAGTGGCAGCACACGGACGGGCGGCGCGTGGCGTGGCCGCTCGCCGAGGAGGAGGCGATGGAGGTGTGCTGCGGCGACATCCGCACCAAAGACGCCTACCAGGACTTCGAGCTGCACGTGGAGTTCCGCGTCCCGCTGCTGCCCGAGGACGTCACCGGCCAGGACCGCGGCAACAGCGGCATCTTCCTCCAGGACCGGTACGAGCTCCAGATCCTCGACTCCTACGGTGACACGACCCTGGACACCAACGAGGCCGGGGCGTTCTACCTGAAGAAGGCGCCCGACGTGAACGCGGCGAAGCCGCCGGAGACCTGGCAGACGTACGACATCGTCTTCCGCGCGGCCCGCTTCGACGCCGAGGGGCGCAAGACCGCCGACGCCCGGGTCACGGTCGTGTGGAACGGCAAGAAGGTCCACGACGACATCGCCCTCGACGGTCCCACCGCGTCGGGCCGGTCCGAGACGCCGGCCGCGGGAGCGATCCGGTTGCAGGACCACGGGAACAAGGTCCGGTTCCGCAACATCCAGGTGCAGCCGCTGGGGTGACCGGCCCCTGCGCGTTCCGTGGGCCGTCCCTTTTCGGGGGCGGCCCACGGTCGTCGGGCGCCGCCGCCTCGACGCCGCCCGCGGTCAGGCCCTGTTGACCGTGGGCGGCGGCTCCCTAGCATAGGGACATATGGGGATAAGGGGGCATCATCATGCGTTGTCTCGTCGTGTGCTGTGACGGTACGTGGAACACACCGGAGCAACCGTCGGTGACGAACGTCCATCGCCTGTACAACGCGCTCGACACCCGTGATTCCGGGGGGAACCGGCAGCTCGCGTACTACCAGCCCGGGGTGGGGACGCGGGGCGGACTGCTGGGCTGGCTCCCGGGGGGAATCGCCGGGGTGGGTCTGTCCGCCGACGTCCTGGACGCGTACCGCTGGCTGACCACCACGTACGAGCCCGGCGACCGCATCGCGCTGTTCGGCTTCAGCCGCGGCGCCTACACCGCGCGCAGTCTCGCCGGGATGATCTCGGTCTGCGGACTGCTGGACACGCGCGGCCGGAACGCCGCCACGATCCGCTACCAGATCGAACGCGTCTACGACCGCCGGTACCGCGCGGCGGACCGCCCCGATCCGCTGTGGCGTACGGGGCTCGAGTTCCACTACGACCCGGCCGACGCCGCCCGTATCCCCGTGCGCTTCATCGGGGTGTGGGACACGGTCGGCTCGCTCGGGATACCGGACCACCTCGGCATCCTCAACCTGTGGGACCCGCCCCGCCGTCATGCCTTCCACGACGTGAAGCTGAACCCGCACATCCGGTACGCGCGCCACGCGGTGGCGATGGACGAGCACCGTGGCCCGTTCGCGCCGACGCTCTGGGAGGACGGCGGCCAGGAACCGGGCCAGGACCTCCAGCAGGTGTGGTTCCCCGGGAGCCACAAGGACGTCGGTGGCGGCCACCCCGAGACGGGACTGAGCGACGGAGCGCTGCGCTGGATGGTCGAGGAGGCCCAGAAGGCCGGGATCGCCTTCGACGAGGACATGCTGCGGCAGATCACGCCCGACGAGACGGACGTCCTGCACGAGGACGCCCGCACCGGCTTCCGGCTGCTGGCGCAGCTGTACGATCCGGCGATCGGCCCGCTGCTGCAGCCGTTCTTCGAGCCCCGGCCGCGGGCGGTCCCGCGTGTCGACGCCGACCGGCGCGACGGCGCGGTGCACCGGTCGGTGTACGGCCGTCAGCAGGCGAAGATCATCACCAGTCGGCCCTACCGGCCCACCCGGGGCCTGGGCGCCGGGGGCTCCCCGGTGACGGTCACCGTGTCCGCCCGCCGCCCGTGGAACGACACGGGCCTCTACCTCGACCCCGGCGCGTACCGCTTCACCGCCGAGGGGGAGTGGCAGGACGCGCACATCCGGTCCGGCCCCGGGGGCACCACGGGCCCGGCCCGGTTCAACCCCTTCGTGGAGCGGCTGCGCCTCCTGGGGACGGCACTCGGACCGCTCCAGACGGTGTGGCGCCGGGTGACCGGCAACGAGGAGGCGAACCTCCTCGGCTCGCCGCGGGAGGACGACCTGCCGTGGATGTCCCTCGTCGGCGTCGTCGCCAACGGGGACGGGAAGCGGCTCGCCGGCCGGCCCGGTACCGCGCCGCACCAGCGCATCGCCGTAGGCGGGGGCACGGACGGCCCCGTGACGGTGACCAGGGGCGGGTACCTGTACGCGTTCGCCAACGACGCCTGGGGGTTCTACGGCAACAACCGCGGCAGCGTACGCCTCACCGTGACCCGGCTCGCCTGAACCACCGGCCTCACGGCGGAACGGGGAAGGACGGGACCGCGGTGCGGTCCCGTCCTCACGGGGGTGCGTTCCGGCCCGGCCGGTGTGCGGGTCAGACCGAGACGGGGTCCTCGCCGCGCGCCTCCGTGGCCAGCTGCTTGTTCAGCTTCTCGCCCTCGATGTCGAGGTCCGGCAGAACCTTGTCGACGGGCTTGGGCAGCCACCAGGCGGCGCGGCCGAGCAGTGACATCACCGCCGGGACCAGCGCCATGCGGACGACGAAGGCGTCGATGACCACGCCGATCGCGAGGGCGAACCCGATGGACTTGATGATCGGGTCGTCCATCAGGACGAAGCCGCCGAACACGGACGTCATGATGAGCGCGGCGGCCGTGACGACACGGGCGTTGTGGCCCATGCCGCTGACCATGGCCTCCTGCGGGCCGGCGCCGTGCACGAAGTCCTCGCGCATGCGGGAGACGAGGAAGACCTCGTAGTCCATGGCGAGGCCGAACAGGATGCCGATGAGCAGGATCGGCAGGAAGCTCACCAGCGGTCCGGGGGTGTCGACGCCCACCAGGCCGGCGAGGGTGCCCTCCTGGAAGATGGCGACGGTGATGCCGAAGGTCGAGCCCACGGTGAGCAGGAAGCCCAGGGCCGCCTTCAGCGGGACCAGGATCGACCGGAAGACCAGCATGAGCAGCAGGATGGACAGGCCCACCACCAGGAGCAGGTAGACCGGCAGTGCGTCGGAGAGCTTCTCCGAGACGTCGATGCCCAGGGCGGTCGCGCCGGTGAGGGCGATGTCGGCGTTCTCGACGTCCGCGACCCGGTCACGGATGTCGTGGACGGCGTTCTCGGTGGCGGCAGCGGTCGGGCCGGCCTCGGGGATGATGGTCAGCAGGGCGGTGGTGCCCTGCTCGTTGAGCTGCGGCGGGGCGACGGCCAGGATGCCGTCGGTGTCCATGATCAGGCCGGTGGCCTGCTCGGCGGCGGCCCCGGTGGCCTGCGCGTCCGCACCGTTGACGACGGCGATGAGACGGCCGTTGAAGCCCTCGCCGAAGCCCTCGGAGGTCAGGTCGTACGCCTCGCGGGCGGGGGAGCCCTCGGCGGCGGTGCCCGCGTCCGGCAGGGCCAGGCGCATGTCCTGGGCCGGGAGGGTGAGCGCGCCCAGTCCGACGATGCCGACGACCAGGATCGGGATGCGCAGCTTGGCGACGAGCCGGCCCCAGGTGAAGCCGAAGCCCTCGGCGACGACCGGGTCCTCGGTGGCGTCCCCGTCCGCCTGGCGCTGCTTGCGCGGCAGGATCTTCTTCCCGGCGAAGGAGAGGAAGGCCGGCAGCAGGGTCAGGGCGACCAGTACGGCGACGGCGACGGTGCCCGCCGCGGCCAGGCCCATCGCGGACAGGAAGGGGATGCCGACGACGGAGAGACCCGCCAGGGCGATGACCACGGTGGCGCCGGCGAAGACGACGGCGGAGCCGGCCGTGCCGGTCGCGCGGCCGGCGGCCTCCTCGGGCTCCAGGCCCTCGGCGAGGTACTGCCGGTAGCGGGAGGTGATGAAGAGCGAGTAGTCGATGCCGACGGCCAGGCCCAGCATCAGCGCGAGGATCGGCGCGGTGGAGGACAGCTCGATGACACCGGTCAGGGAGAAGAGGCCGGCCATGCCGACCGCGACGCCGATCAGCGCGTTCAGCAGCGTCATGCCGGCGGCGACCAGCGAGCCGAAGGTGATGACCAGTACCACCGCGGCGACCAGGACGCCGAGCGCCTCGGTGGAGCCGACCTCCACCTCACCGCCCATGACCTCGCCGCCGTGCTCGACCCGCAGGCCCTCGGCGTCGGAGCCGACGGCCTCGTAGGCCGACTTCGCCTCGTCGCTGACCTCGTCGGCGGACCCGTCGAACTGCACCTGGACCAGGGCGAAGCGGCCGTCCTCGGAGACCGAGCCGGCCTGGAACGGGTCGACGGCGCCGGTGACGCCGTCGATCTCGTTGGCCTCCTTCACCAGGGGCGCCACCGCGGCGGGATCCAGCTGCTCACCCTCGGGCGCGGCGACGACGATGGTGCCGGTGGCTCCGCCGGCCTGCGGGAACTGCTTGCCGAGGTCGTCCAGCGCCTGCTGGGACTCGGTGCCCGGCATGGAGAAGTTGTCGCTGGTCGGGCCCATCAGGGTGCCGGCGCCGATGCCCAGCAGGGCCAGCAGGAGCAGCCAGACCGCGGCTATTCGGCCTCTTCTGCGGAAGGAGAACCGGCCGAGCCGGTACAGCAAGGTCGCCATGGAGGGTGGTTCTTTCCGTGAGGAGTCAACTGGGGTGTGGTTCAACTGGGGGTGTGGTCAAGCGTCCGCAGCGCACTGCGGATCATTTCGGCGCGCAGCACCTCGTCCGGCGCCACCTCGTGATCGGCGGCACTGGTGATGAAGACGGCGCCCAGCACCATCCACGCGGCCACCCGCGCCGATGCCTGCTGCGAGCGGCCGGCCAGCGCGTCCAGCAGCCCGTCCGCCACTTCCATCACGTCGAGCTCCGCGTGACAGGACATCTCGGCGATGTGATCGAAGAGGAGCTGGATCTCGCGGCGCCACCGCAGTGCCAGGTCGACGTATCCGACGACGGTCTCCTCCACCAGCCGGCCGCCCTCCAGCCCGGCCACCCGGTCGAGCAGGGTGGCCACGGCGTCCCGGGCCGGGGTCAGCAGCTCGGTGAGGATCGTCTCCTTGCTGGCGAAGTGGTAGAGGAGGGACGCCTTCGAGCAGCCCGCGTCGGAGGCGATGTCCTGCAACGAGGTGCCGCGGAAGCCGTGCACGGCGAACAGTCGCAGTGCCGACTCCAGAATCTGACCGCGCATGGCGGAGGCGGAGCGAGCCATGCCCCCACCGTAACTGTCCGATCGGTCAGCACTGACCGATCGGACAGCGTGTCGGCATGAGCTGCGTCACACTTCACGCCGGGGTCTTGTGCGGTGGCGGTCCCCCTCAAGTCCGTGTTTCCGGGATGTCGTTGACGTGACGGGCAGAACCGACGGCATGAGTGAGTGTCTCAATGCCGCGAGTGAGCCGGCCGGGCGGCCCGGGTACGCCGCCGTGTGAGGCCGCCTGTTCGCCGTCCCGAGCTTCTACCGGGCGATGGGCGATGGGCGATGGGCGATGGGCGGTCTGGCCGGGGCCTCCCATACGGTCTCACCGTCACTCGAACCGGGGCCCCCGCACAGCGGCGTACCAGCGGCTGACCGACACCAGCGCCGGGGCCGGTCCGGCGACGTGCGCCCGGCCGAGCGGCCCCTGCCCGACGAACAGCGCACCGTGCCGGACGGGCGGCACCCCCGCGCCCCGGGGTGGCCG
>NZ_JAVRHI010000495.1:0-43734 GCF_034105845.1 Streptomyces sp. CRN 30
CAACGCCCACAAGAAGCGCCGGGCGATCCTCGAGCAGGCCTCCGGCTACCGCGGTCAGCGTTCGCGCCTGTACCGCAAGGCCAAGGAGCAGGTCACCCACTCGCTGGTCTACAACTACAACGACCGCAAGAAGCGCAAGGGTGACTTCCGCCAGCTGTGGATCCAGCGCATCAACGCCGCTGCCCGCGCCAACGGCATCACGTACAACCGCTTCATCCAGGGTCTGAAGGCCGCCAACGTCGAGGTGGACCGCAAGATCCTGGCCGAGCTGGCCGTCAACGACGCCGGTGCGTTCGCCGCGCTCGTCGAGGTCGCCCAGAAGGCGCTGCCGGCGGACGTGAACGCGCCGAAGGCTGCGTGACGCAGCGCTGTTCTCAGGCTGACGTGAGTGAGGGGCCCGCAGGCTGGTGAGCTTGCGGGTCCTTCATCTGTCGCTCGGTCATCGTGCGGCCGCGGGCTCGCCGTGGCTGGTCGCGCAGTCTCCGCGCCCCTTTCAGGGGCATCTCGCGAAGGTAAGTCGAATGGTTGCTCCCCCCGAGCTGATCTCCCCCCGTTCCGCCCGTGTGCTGGCCGCCCGGCGGCTCGCCAAGCGGAACTTCCGGGGCAAGGAGCGGCTGTTCCTGGCCGAGGGGCCGCAGGCCGTGCGGGAGGCGGCGGCACACCCGGACGCCCTCGTCGAGGCGTTCGCCACCGTCGAGGCCGCCGAGCGGTACGCCGACATCATCGGCGAGGCACGGGCCGCCGGGGCCCGCGTCCACCTCGCCGACGAGCAGGTCATCGAGGACATCTCCACCACCGTCACCCCGCAGGGCCTGGTCGGCGTCTGCCGGTTCCTCGACACGCCCTTCGAGCGCGTCCTCGCCGCCCGGCCCCGGCTGGTCGCCGTCCTCGCCCACGTCCGCGACCCCGGCAACGCCGGCACCGTGCTGCGCTGCGCCGACGCCGCCGGGGCGGACGCCGTCGTCCTCACCGACGCCTCCGTCGACCTGTACAACCCCAAGGCCGTCCGCGCCTCCGTCGGCTCGCTCTTCCACCTGCCCGTCGCCGTGGGCGTCCCCGTCGAGCAGGCCGTCTCCGCGCTGCGGGAGACCGGCGTCCGGGTCCTGGCCGCGGACGGCGCGGGCGAGCACGACCTCGACGCCGAGCTGGACGCCGGGACCATGGGCGGACCCACCGCGTGGGTCTTCGGCAACGAGGCGTGGGGCCTGCCCGAGGAGACCCGCGCCCTCACGGACGCCGTCGTCCGAGTACCGATCCACGGAAAAGCCGAGAGTCTGAACCTCGCGACCGCCGCCGCCGTATGTCTCTACGCGTCGGCGCGTGCACAGCGCGCCGCCGGAGGGTGCCGCTCCGTCACCGAGAGCTAGTAGGGTGACCAGCTCGGGACCCCGGCGTGGCGGAGAGGTGGGGTACGGGGATGGGTGTGGGCACGAGCAGCGCGCCGGAAGCACGTCAGGCCGGGCGCCCGCCCGCGCCCCGGTCCGGTGATGCCGCCGGCACCGGCATCGACCCCGGCATCGACCCCGACGAGCTGCCCGACGGACTCGTCGTCGCCGACGAGCACGGCCGGGTGGTCCGCTTCAACGCCGTCGCCGAGCGCATCACCGCCCGCCGCGCCGCCGACGCCCTCGGCCGGTCCCTGGACGCGGCCCTCCCGCTGGAAGACCTCGAAGGCCGCCGCTGGTGGCAGCTGACCGACCCCTACGGCGGACTCGCCATCCGGGTCCGCCAGCCCGAGCGGAACCTGCTCCTGCCCGGCGGCCGTGAGGTCCTGGTCTCCGCGCGGTACGTCCGCGACCTTCCCACCGGACCCGTCCGCCGCGTCGTCGTCACCCTGCGCGACACCGAGGCCCGCCGCCGCACCGAACGCAGCCACGCCGAGCTGATCGCCACCGTCGCCCACGAGCTGCGCTCCCCCCTCACCTCGGTGAAGGGCTTCACGGCGACGCTGCTCGCCAAGTGGGAGCGGTTCACCGACGACCAGAAGCGGCTGATGCTGGAGACCGTCGACGCCGACGCCGACCGGGTCACCCGCCTCATCGCCGAACTGCTCGACATCTCCCGCATCGACTCCGGCCGCCTGGAGCTGCGCCGCCAGCCGGTCGACATCGGCGCCGCCGTCGGCCGCCACATCCAGGCGTACGTCGCCGCCGGGCAGAGCGCCGACCGCTTCCTGCTGCGGCTCGCGCAGCCGCTGCCCGACCTGTGGGCCGACCCCGACAAGGTCGACCAGGTCCTGAGCAACCTCATCGAAAATGCCGTGCGGCACGGCGAGGGAACCGTCACCATTGACATCACGCCCGCGCCGTCCCCCCGCGAAGGGGAGGAGAGCGGCACGTCGGTCACGGTGAGCGACGAGGGGCCCGGCATCCCGGAGGAGTCCATGAACCGCGTCTTCACCCGCTTCTGGCGGGGCAGCAAGCGCGGTGGCACCGGCCTCGGGCTGTACATCGTCAAGGGCATCGTCGAAGCCCACGGCGGCACCATCACCGTCGGCCGCGGACCGCGGGGCGGTGCCGAGTTCCGATTTACGCTGCCCGTGGCGGCACCGGCGTACCTCACCTGAGGCGTCCGCGGGCCCCACGGGCGCAGCACCCCATCCCCACCCCGTTAGACTCGGCCTTTGGCACCTTTGTGTCCCGCACACGGCCCACAAGACGGTGACGAGCCAGACGGTGACGAGTCGGTGACGGGGACGTCAGCCAGCCGATCGGAAGCACGGGAAGAGATGTCCGCACCCAATAAGTCGTACGACCCTGTCGAGGTCGAGGCCTTGAAACCGGAAGAGATCGAGCGCATGCGGGACGAGGCGCTCGCCGCCTTCGCCGCCGCGGACTCCCTCGACACCCTCCAGGAGGCGAAGGTCGCCCACACCGGCGGCACGTCGCCGCTGGCGCTCGCCAACCGCGAGATCGGCGCGCTGCCCCCGCAGGCCAAGGCCGCCGCCGGAAAGCTCGTCGGCCAGGCCCGCGGCGCGGTGAACAAGGGTCTCGCCGCCCGCCAGGCCGAACTGGAGGACGAGCGCGACGCCCGGGTGCTGGTCGAGGAGTCGGTCGACGTCACCCTCGCCTACGACCGCGTGCCGGCCGGCGCCCGCCACCCCCTCACCACGCTCTCGGAGCGCATCGAGGACATCTTCGTGGCCATGGGGTACGAGGTCGCCGAGGGTCCCGAGGTCGAGGCCGAGTGGTTCAACTTCGACGCCCTGAACATCGGCCCGGACCACCCGGCCCGCGGCGAGGCCGACACCTTCTTCGTCGCCGGTCCGCAGGGCGGCACCGAGTCCGGCACCGTGCTGCGCACCCACACCTCGCCCGTGCAGATCCGTTCCCTGCTCGGCCGTGAGCTGCCGGTCTACGTGATCTGTCCCGGCCGCGTGTACCGCACCGACGAGCTGGACGCCACGCACACCCCGGTCTTCCACCAGGTCGAGCTGCTCGCCGTCGACGAGGGCCTGACCATGGCCGACCTCAAGGGCACCCTCGACCACATGGTGCAGTCGCTGTTCGGCGCCGGCATGAAGACCCGGCTGCGCCCCAACTTCTTCCCCTTCACCGAGCCGAGCGCCGAGATGGACATGCTCTGCTACGTGTGCAAGGGCGCCTCCGTCGGCAACCCCGACCGGCCCTGCCGCACCTGCTCCAGCGAGGGCTGGATCGAGCTGGGCGGCTGCGGCATGGTCAACCCGCGGGTGCTCACCGCCTGCGGTGTCGACCCGGAGAAGTACAGCGGCTTCGCCTTCGGCTTCGGTATCGAGCGCCTGGCGATGTTCCGCCACAACGTCGAAGACATGCGAGACATGGTCGAGGGTGACATCCGGTTCACCCGGCCGTTCGGGATGGAGATCTGATGCGGGTCCCGCTTTCCTGGCTGCGGGAGTACGTCGACCTCCCCGCCACCGAGACCGGCCGTGACGTGCAGGCCAAGCTCATTTCCGCGGGTCTGGAGGTCGAGACCGTCGAGCACCTCGGCGCCGACCTCAAGGGCCCCCTGGTCGTCGGACAGGTGCTGACCATCGAGGAGCTGGAGGGCTTCAAGAAGCCGATCCGCTTCTGCACCGTGGATGTCGGTCAGGCCAACGGCACGGGTGAGCCGCAGGAGATCGTCTGCGGCGCCCGGAACTTCTCCGTCGGCGACAAGGTCGTCGTGGTCCTCCCCGGCGCCACCCTGCCCGGCGGCTTCTCGATCGCCGCCCGCAAGACCTACGGCAAGGTCTCGCACGGCATGATCTGCTCCGGCGACGAGCTGGGCATGGGCGACGACGGCAGCCACGGCATCATCGTGCTGCCGCCCGAGACCGAGGTCGGCAAGGACGCGATCGAGCTGCTCCAGCTCGTCGACGAGGTCCTGGACATCGCCGTCACCGCCAACCGCGGCGACTGCCTCTCCATCCGCGGCGTCGCCCGCGAGACCGCCATCGCCTACGGCCTGCCGCTGCGCGACCCGGCCCTCCTCGACGTTCCCGGCCCGAACGCCTACGGCCACCCGGTGAAGATCGCCGACCCGGCCGGCTGCGACCGCTTCACCGCCCGTACGGTGACCGGCCTCAGCCCCGAGGCGCGCTCCCCGATCTGGCTCCAGCGCCGGCTCCAGAAGGTCGGCATGCGCCCGGTCTCCCTCGCCGTCGACGTCACCAACTACGTGATGATGGAGCTGGGCCAGCCCCTGCACGCCTACGACCGCTCCCTGGTCCAGGGCACCATCGGCGTCCGCCGCGCGGAGGCCGGCGAGAAGCTCAAGACCCTCGACGGCGTCGAGCGCACCCTGACCGCCGAGGACCTGGTCATCACCGACGACCGCGGCCCCATCGGCCTCGCGGGCGTCATGGGCGGCGCCAACACCGAGATCGCCGACCACGCGGACACCGAGAACGCCACGAGCGACGTGGTCATCGAGGCCGCGCACTTCGACGCGGTCTCCATCGCGCGCACCGCCCGCCGCCACAAGCTGTCCTCCGAGGCATCCCGCCGCTTCGAGCGCGGCGTCGACCCGCAGGCCGCCGCCGCTGCCGCGCAGCGCACCGTCGACCTCCTCGTGCTGCTCGCGGGCGGTACCGCCGAGGCCGGCGTCACCGAGATCAGCGCGCCGCACGCCCCGCACACCATCACCGTCCCGGCCGACCACCCCGACAAGGTCGCGGGCGTCTCCTACGGCCGCGAGACCGTCGTACGCCGCCTCCAGCAGGTCGGCTGCGATGTGTACGGCCAGGACGAGCTGCTGGTGACCGTGCCGTCGTGGCGGCCCGACCTCACCGACCCCAACGATCTCGCCGAAGAGGTCATCCGCCTTGAGGGCTACGAGAACCTGCCCTCCACGCTGCCGGGGACGCCCTCCGGGCGCGGCCTGACCGCCCGGCAGCGGCTGCACCGCCGGGTCGGCCGGGCGCTGGCCGGGGCCGGTTACGTCGAGGCGCTGAACTACCCGTTCGTCAGCGAGAAGGTCTTCGACCAGCTCGGCCTCGACGCCGACGACCCGGCCCGCCGCGTCGTGAAGCTGGTCAACCCGCTCAGCGACGAGGAGCCCGCGCTGCGGACCTCGCTGCTGCCGGGCCTGCTCGGCGCGCTCCGCCGCAACGACGGCCGCGGCAGCCACGACCTGGCGCTGTTCGAAACCGGCCTGGTCTTCCGGCCGCGCGAGGACCAGCGGACCGCCGTACGGCTCCCCGTCGACCGGCGGCCCAGCGACGAGGACATCGCCGCGCTGAACGCCGCGCTGCCCGACCAGCCCCGGCACGTCGCCGTGGTCCTCGCGGGCGCCCGCGAGCAGGCCGGCTGGTGGGGCAAGGGCCGCCCCGCGGACTGGGCCGACGCGGTCGAGGCCGCCCGGACCGTCGCCCGCGAGGCCGGTGCCGAACTGATCGTCCGCAAGGGCCAGTACGGGCCGTGGCACCCCGGCCGCTGCGCAGAGCTGGCGGTGCGTGCCGACAGCACCGACGGCACCGAGCGGGTCATCGGACACGCGGGTGAACTGCACCCGCGCGTGGTGAAGGCGCTCGGCCTGCCCGCCCGTACCTGCGCGGCGGAGCTGGACCTCGACGCCCTGCGGCAGGCCGGCGACGACACGCCGCAGGCGCCGTCCATCTCCACGTTCCCGGTCGCCACGCAGGACGTCGCGCTGGTCGTCGACGCGTTCGTCCCGGCCGTCGAGGTCGAGGCCGCGCTGCGCGAGGGCGCCGGTGAACTGCTGGAGTCCATCCGGCTGTTCGACGTGTACGACAACGCGGAGCAGCTGGGGGAGGGGCGGCGGTCGCTGGCGTACGCGCTGCGGTTCCGCGCGGCGGACCGGACGCTGACGGTCGACGAGGCGTCGGCCGCGCGGGACGCGGCGGTCGCCCTCGCGGGGGAGCGGACCGGGGCGGTGCTTCGGGGTTAGCGCCCAAGGGGCGGGGCGGATGTCTTCGGGCGAGCGACCGCGGGTGGTCTGTGATCGCCCGCGCCGTTCCCCGCGCCCCTTCCGGGGCCCGTCACTCATCTGAGTGAGTGTTTCGGGTGATCTGGTCCTATCGGGTCAGGTGGCCGACAGAATCGGACCGGTCCTTCGGGGCCGGTCCGCGCTGTCTGGGCCTGACTGGGGGACCAACGGCATGATCCGCATCGGGACCTTCACCGGTCCGTCCGCCCGACCGCGCAGGAGCCCGCTGCGCCGTGTGCTCACGCTGGGCCTGCCCACCGCCTGGGGCGCAACTGCCTGGGGCGCCACCGCCATCACCTACAAACTGGCGTGTCCGCTCGCCCAGCAGAACGGCCTGGGTGCCCGGATCGCCAGCAGCGCGGTCTTCTTCGTCGTCGGCACCGGTCTGGTGTTCCACGTCCGGCGGACGCTGCTGCGCGAACTGCGCCGGGCCCGTACCGTCGCCGGCGTCGCCCAGAGCGCGCTGCTGCGCCCGCCGCCCCCGCGCGTCGCCGGGCTGCGCGTCGCCGCGGCGCAGCTCTCCGCCGACCCCGACGCCGCGATCGGCGGCGACCTGTACGAGGCGGTCGGCACCGAGCACGGGGTGCGCGTCGTGATGGGCGACGCGCGCGGACACGGCCTCGCCGCCGTGGGCACGGCCGCCGCCGTCCTCGGCAGCTTCCGCGAGGTGGTGCACGACGGGACGGACCTCGCCGACGTACTGCGCCGGCTGGAACGCGCCCTCGCCCGGCACCTGGCCGGACGCGCCCGGGACGGCACGGCGGGCGAGGAGTTCGTCACCGTACTGCTGCTGGAGATCGGCGCCGACGGCGAGCTGCGCGCGCTGAACTGCGGGCATCCCTGGCCCCACCGGATCACCGACACCGGGGTCGAGCCCCTGGCCCGCACGGACCCCCTGCCGCCGCTCGGCCTCTTACCGCTCCCCGAGAAACTCCCCGTGGAGCACCACGGCCACCTCCTCCCGGGCGAGGCCCTGCTCCTGCACACCGACGGAGCCGAGGACGCCCGCGACCCCCGGGGCCGCTTCTTCCCCTTCCACGCGACCGTGACGGAGGCGACGGCCCCCCGCCCTCTGTGCCCCCAGGTGATCCTCGGCCGGATTCTCACAGCTCTCCTGCACCACACCCAGGGCGTTCCCACGGACGACGTGGCCCTCTTGATGCTGAGCAGCGACAGTGCCGCCAGGGGCGCGGGGCCGGCGACATCAGCTGCTTCGCAGCGGGGCGCGACCGACCACGACGGCGCCGCACTCGACCAAGTACCCACATGAACCCCGCGCCGGAAGGTGCCCGGCGGCGCCGCCCGCCCGCCACGGAATGTCGGGCAGACGGCCGGACGGACGGCGCAGCAACGGGCCGCCGCACTGTACGAGGGGGAGCCGGCGGCCCGACCGGCCTCTTGCGAGGCAGTTCAGTCAAGCGGCCGGGAACTCTCCGCAACAGCGTGCACACGGTACGGATTCACGCACTCCGTTCACACCCCGTGTGAAGACACACCCACTACTCTCTACGGCACCGAGCCCCGGGGGGCCTCCCATGCAGCCCAACACTCTGCTCGACGCGATCCTGGACGAGGCGGGAATCTCACACGCGGGTCTCGCCGCACACGTCAACCAGGCGGGCCGGGGCCGCGGCCTCGCCCTCCGCTACGAACACACAGCCGTCGCCCGCTGGCTGAAGGGCCAGCGCCCGCGCGGCCAGGTGCCCGACCTCATCTGCGAGGTGCTCGCGGGCCGGCTCCAGCGGTCGGTCACCCTCGACGACATCGGCCTCGGCGTGCCGGGCGAGCCGGCCGCCGCGCACACCGGCTCGCTCTCCGGGTTCGTCGAGCGGGCCACCGCGCTGTGGCGCTGCGACCAGCAGCAGCGCCCGCACATCCTCGGCGCGCCCGCGCTCACCGGCACCCCGGCCGTGATGCCCGTGTGGGAGTGGGAGAACCCGCCCGAGGACGTCGACGTCTCCCGGGGCGGCCGGCACCGGGTCACCGCGGCCGACCTGGAGATGCTGCGCTGCGCCCGCACCCACTACGAGCAGATGTACCGCAAGGCCGGCGGCGTGGCCACGCGCACCCGGATCATCGGCTTCCTCAACGCCGAGGCCGCCCCGCTGCTGCGCGGCGGCTACACCGACGCGACCGGCCGCCAGTTGCACCGCGCGACCGGCGGTCTGGTCGCCGTCGCCGGCATCTGCGCGTACGACTCCGACGCGCACGGCCTCGCCCAGCGCTACTTCCACCAGGCGCTGCGGCTCGCCAAGGCCAGCGGCGACCGGGGGCTGGGCGCCTACATCATCGCGCTCCTGGTCAACCAGGCGCTGTACATGCGGGAGTACCGGCAGGCCGTCGCGTTCGCCGAGGCCGCGCTGCGCGCCGCGGGACGGCACATCACCCCGGCGCTCGCCTCCGACCTGTACGCGATGCAGGCCAAGGCGTACGCCCACCTCGGCGACGGCACCAGCGCCCTGTCCTGCATCCGGCGGGCGGAGCAGGCCGCCGACCGCATCCGGCGCGGCTACGAACCCGACGAGACGGGCTATGTGCAGCCGGGCCTGGTCAACGTCCAGGTGGCGGAGGCGCTGCTCAGCCTCGGCGAGGTGGCCGCGGCGGCCGCGCACGCCGCGGCGGCGGTCGACACCCCCGCCCACGACCGGGGGCGGGTGCACCGCCTCGCCATGCTCAGCACGATCGAGCTGCGCCAGGGCAACGCCGACAAGGCCGTGGTGACGGCGGTCCAGATGACCGAGCAGGCCCGGGGGATGGAGTCCCAGCGCCTGCGCGACAGACTCCGCGCGGTGCGCGAGCACCTCGTGCGCAGCGGCTGCGCGGGCACCACCGAGGCGGCCGAACTCATCGACGGCGCGTTGCGCGTTCCGCTGTGACCCCTGTGCCCCAGGTGCTGCCTCGCGCGCTCCCCTGAAGGGAGGTCCGCGCCCGTCACTGCGCCGCGCACGGCTGCCGTGCGCCTGCTGCCGGGCAGCACCGGCTGCCATATTGCCACCTACTCAACGAAAGGTGGCATAACCGTGCAGTGGGTGAAACAGTACGAACAGATTGTGTACTCAAACCGCTGGTTCAGCGTCAATCTGGCGGACGTCGAACTGCCCGACGGGCGGCACCTCGACCACTTCCTCATACGGATGCGCCCCGTCGCCGTGGCGACGGTGGTCAACGAGGCCAACGAGGTACTGCTGCTGTGGCGGCACCGCTTCATCACCGACAGCTGGGGCTGGGAGCTCGCGGCCGGCGTCGTCGAGGACGGCGAGGACCTCGCCGTCGCGGCCGCCCGCGAACTGGAGGAGGAGACCGGCTGGCGGCCCGGACCCCTCCAGCACCTCATGAGCGTGGAGCCGTCCAACGGCCTCACCGACGCCCGGCACCACATCTACTGGGCCGACGACGGCGAGTACGTCGGGCACCCCGTGGACGACTTCGAGTCCGACCGCCGGGAATGGGTCCCCCTGAAACTCGTTCCCGACATGGTCGCCCGCGGGGAGGTGCCGGCCGCCAACATGGCGGCCGCGTTACTCCTGCTGCACCACCTCAGGCTCGGACAGGACGCCATTCCCTGACCCGCCCCCGACGTCCGTCCCGCGGGCTAGCGGCCCATCGCCTGCCAGACCGCCACGATGAGCGCCCCTGTGGCCGTGAGGGCCGCGATCGACGGCAGCGGCCATCGCGAGTGTTCCAGGGAGACGAGGCGGGTACTCAGTTCGTCCACCGTCTTGGCGGTCTCCTCCGTGCGGTGGTTGAGCAGCGTCAGGCCGCCTTCGACGCGGGCGTACGCCACGTCGAGACGGCGCCGTAGGTCCGCCACTTCTCCTGTGACGACGGGCTGCTCGGGATCGGCGGTCACGAGTCCGCTCCTTTCCGTAATCGGACGGGGCCGAGGCGCATCGCTCGGCCTGCGCATCTTGAGTCAACTCGCCCGCCGGAGATGGGGGGAGCGTGTGCGGCGGGCATATGCGTGCCCGGCGCGCACACGGTGTGTGAACGCGGCGGGCCCGGCACCCCGAGAGGGTGCCGGGCCCGTGCCGGTCCGCGGTGCGGTGTCAGGCGTAGGTGTAGAAGCCCGAGCCGCTCTTCCGGCCGAGCCGTCCGGCGTCGACCATGCGCTGGAGCAGCGGGGGAGCGGCGTACAGCGGCTCCTTGTACTCGTCGTACATCGAGAAGGCGACCGAGGCGACCGTGTCGAGCCCGATCAGGTCCGCCAGCTTCAGCGGGCCCATCGGGTGGGCACAGCCCAGCTCCATGCCGTTGTCGATGTCCTCGCGGCTGGCGATGCCCGACTCGAACATCCGGACCGCGGAGAGCAGGTACGGGATCAGCAGCGCGTTGACCACGAAACCGGAGCGGTCCTGCGCGCGGATCGAGTGCTTGCCGAGCACCTTCTCCGTGAAGAGCTGCGCCCGGCTGAGCGTGCCCTCCGACGTGGTCAGCGCCGGGATCAGCTCGACGAGCCGCTGCACCGGCGCCGGGTTGAAGAAGTGGATGCCGATGACGTGGTCGGGCCGCGAGGTGGCGACCGCCAGCTTCACCAGCGGGATGGAGGAGGTGTTCGAGGCGAGGATCGCGTCGGGGCGGGTGACGACCTGGTCGAGGACCTGGAAGATCTCGGTCTTGACCTGCTCGTTCTCGACGACGGCCTCGATCACCAGGTCACGGTCGGCGAACTCGCCGAGGTCCGTGGTGAAGCCCAGGCGGGCCTGGGTGGCCTCCCGCTCGTCCTCGGTGAGCTTCCCGCGCTCGGCGGCCTTGGCCAGCGAGTTGAAGAGCCGGGTACGGCCTATCTCCAGGGCCTCTCCGGTGGTCTCGGCGACCATCACCTCCAGACCGGCGCGGGCGCACACCTCGGCGATGCCCGCACCCATCTGCCCGCAGCCGACCACGCCGACGCGCGCGATATCTCCCGAGAAGACGGTCACATCGTCCCTTTCGCTGTCCTGTGCTGCCGCAGCGCGCCGGGGTACCGGCGTCTGCTCCGATCGTGCACGTTACCCCCGACGTGACGCCGATCGGTCCGCCGGGTCGTGCATGCTGTGCCCCGGAGGCGATCCGCGGCCGAGCGGATCCACAGCGTTTTGGGGTCTTCCATGAGTCTTCCCGTGAACCGGCTCTCCCGCCGGGCCTTCGCGGTGGCCGCTGTGTCGGCGCTCACGATGGCGCCGCGGGCCTCGTCGGCGCCGGGGCACCGGGACGTCCCGGCCCGGGGCGCGTCCGGCGCGTCCGGCGGCGCTGCGACGACCGGCATGCGGGGCATGTGGCTGGCCACCGTGGCCAACCGCGACTGGCCGTCCCGGCCGGGGCTGTCCGGCAGCGATCAGCGCAAGGACCTGATCGCCTACCTCGACACGGCGGTGGAGTACCGCCTCAACGCGGTCTTCTTCCAGGTGCGCCCCGCCGCGGACGCGCTGTGGCCGTCGGCGTACGAGCCGTGGTCGGAGTGCCTGTCCGGAGTCCAGGGCCGGGACCCCGGCTGGGACCCACTGGGCACGGCCGTCGCGGAGGCCCACGCGCGCGGGCTGGAGCTGCACGCCTGGTTCAACCCCTACCGGGTCGCCTCCCACACCGACCCGTCCCGCCTCGCCGCCTCCCACCCCGCCCGAAAGAACCCCGACTGGGTCGTTCCGTACGGCGGGAAGCTGTACTACAACCCCGGGCTGCCCGAGGTCCGCGCGTTCGTACAGGACGCGATGGCGGACGCGGTGCGCAGATACGAGGTGGACGGCGTCCACTTCGACGACTACTTCTACCCGTACCCGGTGGCCGGGCAGAGCTTCGACGACGGCGCCGCCTACTCCACCTTCGGCAGCGGCTTCGAGTCGAAGGCCGACTGGCGGCGCGACAACATCGACCGGCTGATCAAGGAGATGGCGGCCCGCGTCAAGAGGACCCGGCCCGCCGCGCGCTTCGGCGTCAGCCCCTTCGGCGTGTGGCGCAACGCCGCCACCGACCCGCGCGGCTCGCAGACCCGCGCGGGCGTGCAGACCTACGACGACCTGCACGCGGACACCCGCAAGTGGGTCGCCGAGGGCTGGCTCGACTACATCGTGCCGCAGCTGTACTGGAACATCGGCCTGGAGGCCGCCGACTACGCCGAGCTGCTGCCCTGGTGGGCGGCGGTGGCCCGGGACAGCCGCACCGAGCTGTACATCGGCGAGGCGCTCTACAAGGCCGGCGACGAGACGCAGCCCGAGGCCTGGCAGGAGCCCGACGAGCTGTCCCGGCACCTGGCGCTGGCGAAGGACCACCCCGAGGTGCGCGGCCACGTCTTCTTCGGCGCGCGGGACGTCGAGGCGGACCCGAACGGCGCGATGACACGGGTGAAGGCCGATCACTACCCGACGCGGGTCGGCGTCCCGCGCTGAGCGCGGGCCCCGCTACAGCCGGTTGTCCCGGTGCCGTATCTCGGTGTCCGGGCCGGGCGAGCAGACGGCCTCGTGTCCGTCCTGGAAGCGGACGCGGTACGGGGGAGCGCCCGCCCGGCCCAGCACTTCCACGATCTCGGCGACCCTGTCGTGCTGTCCGACCACCCGGCCGTGCTGGACGAGCTGGTCACCCACGGTTGCTTGCATGGACGGGGCCTCCTCACCGTCGCGGGAGCAGCGGTCCGTGCGGAGCCGAGTCTACGGCGGCGGGGGCCCGCCGGACATGGGTCGGCGGACGCCGCTCAGCCCCGCGACCGCTGGGTGACGGCGATGCAGACCAGTACCGCCGCTGCCGTCAGCGGGGCGGCCACCGGCAGTTGCTCGCCCAGCAGCAGCACCGACCACACCAGGGTCAGCAGCGGCTGCGCCAGTTGCAGCTGGCTGGCCTTGGGGATGCCGATCGCGGCCATGCCCCGGTACCAGACGACCAGGCCGAGGAACTGCGAGCCGACCGCCACCCACAGCAGCCCCGTCACGCTGTGCGCGGTCAGCTCCACCGGCTCGAGGGACAGCGCCACGGCCGTCGCGGGCACCGTCAGCGGCAGGCACAGCACCAGCGCCCAGCCGATCACCTGCCAGCCCGGCATGACCCGCGCCAGCCGGCCGCCCTCGGTGTACCCGGCCGCGCACACCAGCAGCGCCGCGAAGAGGTAGGCGTCCGCCGCCGTCAGCGCCCCGCCGCTCTGCTGCACGGTGAAGGCGACCACGGCCGCCGCGCCCGCCAGCGCCGCCGTCCAGAAGGTCCGCGAGGGACGGGTCCCGACCCGCAGCGCGGAGAACAGGGCCGTCGTCAGCGGCAGCAGCCCGACCACCACGGCGGCGTGCGCGGTGGTGGAGGTCCGCAGCGCCAGCGTGGTCAGCAGCGGGAAACCGAGGACGACGCCCGCGCCGACCACCGCGAGCCCGGACCGGTGCGGCCGCTCCGGCAGCGGCACCCGCAGCGCCAGCAGGCAGCCGCCCGCGATGACGGCGGCGAGGACGCTGCGCACGGCGACCAGGGACCAGGTCCCGAAGCCTTCCAGGCCCCAGGCGGTGGCGGGGAAGGTGAGCGAGAAGGCGACGACGCCGAGCGCGGCCTGCACGGTCCCGGCGGCGGCTCCTGCGGCGGTCCCGTCCGGCTTGCCGACCGCTATCGCCGATATTTCGGTAGCGCTACTCTGTGCTCTCATGCATGAGCGTAGCAGCGTCGATGACCTGGCGAGCAGGCTGCGGCAGGAGCTGGACCGCTACTCCCCAGGTGGAAAGCTCCCGTCGAGCCGGGCCCTCGTCGACCGGTTCCGGGTGAGCCCGGTGACCGTCTCCCGGGCGCTGGCGCAGCTCGCCGCCGAGGGGCTGGTCGTCACCCGCCCCGGCGCCGGGGCGTTCCGCGCCGAGGTCCGTCTCCCGGCCGCGCCCGGCGGGGACACCTCCTGGCAGGAGGTCGCCCTCAGCGCGGACGGCGCCGCCGACCTCGTACCGCGTTCGGTGGACGCCTCCGGGGTCCTTGTGTCGCTTGCCGCACCGCCGCCCGGCGTCATCGAGTTCAACGGCGGCTACCTGCACCCCTCGCTCCAGCCGGAGCGGGCCCTCGCGGCGGCCCTCTCCCGGGCCGGCCGGCGGCCCGGCGCGTGGGGACGGCCGCCGATGGAGGGCCTGCCGGAGCTGCGCGAGTGGTTCGCGCGCGCCATCGGCGGACCCGGCGGGACCGTGACCGCCGCCGAGGTGCTGATCACCGCCGGCGGCCAGTCCGCGCTGACCACGGCGTTGCGCGCGCTCGCCCCGCCCGGCGCGCCCGTTCTCGTCGAGTCGCCGACCTACCCCGGCATGCTGGCCATCGCCCGCTCCTCCGGACTGCGGCCCGTGCCCGTCCCGGTGGACCCGGACGGGGTGCGCCCCGCCCTGCTCGCCGACGCCTTCCGCGCCACCGGCGCCCGGGTCCTCGTCTGCCAGCCGCTGTTCCAGAACCCGACCGGCGCGGTGCTCTCCGCCGAGCGGCGCGGTGAGGTGCTGCGGATCGCGCGGGCGGCGGGCGCGTTCGTCGTCGAGGACGACTTCGTACGGCGGCTGGTGCACGAGGACGCCGGGCCGCTGCCGCGTCCGCTCGTCGCCGACGACCCGGACGGCGTCGTCGTCCACGTCTGCTCGCTGACCAAGGCGGCCTCACCGAGCTTCCGGGTGAGCGCCCTCGTCGCCCGCGGCCCGGTACTGCGGCGGCTGCGCGCCATCCAGGTCGTAGACAGCTTCTTCGTACCGCGACCGCTCCAGGAGGCCGCGCTGGAACTGGTCGGCTCGCCCGCGTGGCCGCGTCACCTGCGGACGATCTCCGCCGAACTGCGCACCCGCCGGGACGCGATGACCTCCGCGCTCCTCGCCCACCTGCCCGAACTGGTCCTGCCGCACGTCCCGTCCGGCGGCTACCACCTCTGGCTGCGCCTGCCCGACGACACCGGCGAGTCCGCGCTGGCCGCCGCCGCCCTGCGCCAGGGAGTCGCCCTCACGCCCGGCCGCCCCTACTTCAGCGCCGAGCCCCCGGCCGGCCACCTCCGCCTGAGCTTCGCCGCGGTGGCCGGCACGAGCGAGGTCACCGAGGGCGTACGACGCCTGCGCGCGGCCCGCGAAGAGGTGGCCGGCCGACCGGACGGAGTGTGAGGCGTCATGGCGGCCGGGTGGGTGCCGGGGCCGCCGGAGGCGATTTGGGGGGCCGGGGCGGCCGGACGGAGCGTGAGGGGCCGGGGTCGCCGGTCGGCCGGACGGAGCGTGAGGCGCCGGGGCCGCCGGATGGCCGGACGGAGCGTGAGGCGTCATGGCGGCCGGGTGGGTGCCGGGGCCGCCGGAGGCGATCTGGGGCGCCGGGGCGGCTGGACGGAGCGTGAGAGCCCGGGGGTCGCCGGGCGGCCGGACGGAGCTTGGGGCGCCGGGGCGGCCGGACGAAACGAGAGGCGCCGGGGTCGCCGGGCGGCCGGTGGGAATCCGGGCCTCCGGGCCGTGACCGCCGCGAGTCGCCCTCGGTGTTCCGTGCGCCACTTTCGGTGACACCTGGTAACACCCTTGACCCGCGTACCACCGCGGCTCACGATCGCGGCATGTCGCTGCGCGTCACGTTCGTCGCGGCCGCCCGCAACTCGCCGGCGCCCGCGGAGCGGTTCGAGGACGACCGGCCGCTGGACCGGGAGGGCTGGGAACGGGTCCGGCGGGCCTCCCCCTGGCTGCTGCCGCTCGCGGTGGCCGAACTCCGCTACTGCTCACCCGCGCCCCGCGCGCGGGCCACCGGCGAGGGCCTCGGCTACGCCCCGCTCGTGCAGCCCGCCCTGCGCGACTGCGACATGGGGCGCTGGCGCGGACTGACGCTGGGCGAGGCGATGGCCAGCGAGCCGCAGGCGGTGGACCTCTGGCTGGCCGACCCGCGCGCCACCCCGCACGGCGGTGAATCGCTGCTCGCGTTCATCGGCCGCGTCGGCGACTGGCTCGACACCCGCCCCGCCGAGGACGGCGACCGCGTCGTCGCCGTCGCCGAACCGGCCGTGATCCGCGCCGCGCTGGTGTACGTACTGGGCGCGCCGCCCGCGACGTACTGGAGCATCGACGTACGCCCCCTGGCGACGGCGGCCGTCACCGGCGGCGCGGGCCGCTGGGCGCTGCGCTTCGACGGCTGACCCGCGCTACTCCCGTACGTAGTCGGTGGTGAGCAGCAGGTCCTTGGCCGGACCGCCCACGCGCCACACCGTGCGCCAGTGGTCCGCGTCGCGCACCGTGAACTCGCCGCGGTACAGATCGGCGGCGCAGGGGTGGTCGGCGACGTACCGGCCCGAGGCCAGGTCGAGGTCGTGGAAGAACCGGCCGTCCGCGAACCGCACGTCCGCCGTGCCCGGCGAGCCGCCCGGCAGGAACCGCAGCGTCCGCTCGGCGCGCCGGGCCACGCCCTGCCAGGTGAACGTCCCCGACTCCAGGTGCAGCAGCCCGTCCTCGTCGTCCAGCGGCCGGAAGACCGTCGTGCCCTCGAACCGCCCCTCGTCCCCGCTCGCGAGGTCCCGCACCGTCCGCGCCACCCGCCAGCTCCCGGCCAGGTGCGCCAGTACATCCCGTACCGGCCAGAACTCGCCCATCGTCATGCCCTCCGCCCCTGCCGGACCGCCCGCCCCCGCACGCCCCATTGACGCTCTCCGGTCACCTCCCTATCTTGCCGTTCGAAGTGCTGATCGATGTCCGATATTTCGACCAGAGCCGCGGAGTATCCATGTCACGCACGCACCGCCACCGTCTCAGACTCGGTCTGACCGCGACGGCCCTCCTGACCGCCACCGCCCTGCTCCCCGCCCCCGCGCACGCCGAGGCGGTCGCGGACTACGCCATCACCGTCGACCCGGACGCCCGGGGCGCGGCCATCGACGACACCATGTACGGCGTCTTCTTCGAGGACATCAACCGCGCGGCCGACGGCGGTCTCTACGCCGAGCTGGTGCAGAACCGGTCCTTCGAGTACTCCACCGCCGACAACGCCTCGTACACCCCGCTGACCTCGTGGACGGTCGACGGCACCGCGGAGGCCGTCGACGACACCGGCCGGCTCAACGAGCGCAACCGCACCTACCTGGCGCTGGGCGCGGGTTCGTCCGTCACCAACGCCGGATACAACACCGGCATCCGCGTCGAGCAGGGCAAGCGGTACGACTTCTCCGTCTGGGCCCGCGCCGGGTCCGGCACCACCCTCACCGTCGGCCTGAAGGACGCGGCCGGCACCCTCGCCACCGCGCGCCAGGTCGCCGTGGAGGGCGGCTGGCGCAAGTACACGGCGACCTTCACCGCCACCCGCACCAGCAACCGCGGCCGGCTCGCGGTCGCCTCCTCCGCCGCCACCGCCCTCGACATGGTCTCCCTCTTCCCGCGCGACACCTACAAGGGCCAGTCCAACGGCTTGCGCAAGGACCTCGCCGAGAAGATCGAGGCGCTGGACCCCGGCTTCGTCCGCTTCCCCGGCGGCTGCCTGGTCAACACCGGCTCCATGGAGGACTACAGCGAGGCGAGCGGCTACCAGCGCAAGCGGTCCTACCAGTGGAAGGACACCGTCGGGCCGGTCGAGGAGCGCGCCACCAACGCCAACTTCTGGGGCTACAACCAGAGCTACGGCCTCGGCTACTACGAGTACTTCCGCTTCGCCGAGGACATCGGCGCCATGCCGCTGCCCGTCGTCCCCGCCCTGGTCACCGGCTGCGGCCAGAACAAGGCCACCGACGACGAGGCGCTGCTGAAGCGGCACATCCAGGACACCCTGGACCTCATCGAGTTCGCCAACGGCCCCGCCACCTCCACCTGGGGCAGGCTCCGCGCCGAGATGGGCCACCGCAAGCCCTTCGGCCTGACCCACCTCGCCGTCGGCAACGAGGAGAACCTCCCCGAGGCGTACTTCACCCGCTTCGAGAAGTTCCGCGCCGCGATCGAGGAGAAGTACCCGGACATCACCGTCGTCTCCAACTCCGGCCCGGACGACACCGGCACCACCTTCGACACCCTGTGGAAGCTCAACCGCGAGGCCGGCGTCGACCTGGTCGACGAGCACTACTACAACAGCCCGCAGTGGTTCCTCCAGAACAACGACCGCTACGACAGCTATGACAGAAACGGTCCCAAGGTCTTCCTCGGCGAGTACGCCTCCCAGGGCAACGCCTGGAAGAACGCCCTGTCCGAGGCCGCCTACATGACCGGCCTCGAGCGCAACGCGGACGTCGTCAAGCTCGCCTCGTACGCGCCGCTGCTCGCCAACGAGGACTACGTGCAGTGGCGCCCGGACCTCATCTGGTTCAACAACCGGGCCTCCTGGAACTCGACCAACTACGAGGTCCAGAAGCTTTTCATGAACAACACGGGTGACCGCGTCGTCCCGTCCACGGCCACCACCACCCCCGGCGTCAGTGGCCCCATCACCGGCGCCGTCGGCCTGTCGACGTGGGCGACCAGCGCGGCGTACGACGACGTGAAGGTCACCTCCGCCGACGGGGAGACGCTGCTGAGCGACGACTTCTCCGCCGGCGCGGGGCAGTGGACCGGGTCCGGCAGCGGCAGCTGGAGCGTTCAGGACGGCCAGTACGTACAGAGCGACGAGGCCGCCGAGAACACCCTGGTCACCGCCGGCGACCCCGCCTGGCAGAACTACGACCTGCATGTGGAGGCCACCAAGAAGGCCGGCAAGGAGGGCTTCCTCGTCGCCTTCGGCGTCAAGGACACCGGCAACTACTACTGGTGGAACCTGGGCGGCTGGAACAACACCCAGTCCGCCGTCGAGCAGGCCGTGGACGGCGGCAAGTCGACGCTGATCTCCAAGGCCGGGTCGGTCGAGACCGGCCGCGCCTACGACATCGACGTCAAGGTCCGGGGCCGCCAGGTCACCCTCTACCTCGACGGCGAGGAGTGGGGCAGCTTCACCGACGACAAGCCGGCCGAGCCGTTCCGGCAGGTCGTCACCGAGGACGAGCGCACCGGCGACCTGATCGTCAAGGTCGTCAACGCGCAGGACACGGCCGCCCGCACGGCGATCGACCTCGGCGGCGCGAAGGTCGCCTCCCGGGCGAAGGTCACCACTCTGGCCGCCGGCCAGGACGAGGTGAACACCGAGACGGACGCCCCGGTGACCCCGGTGACGTCGACCTTCTCCGGGGTGGCGGCGGAGTTCTCGTACACGTTCCCGGCGAACTCGGTGACGTTCCTGCGGATCAAGCGGTAGCCAACGTCACAGACGCCGACCAGGCGTCGAGGGAGACGGTCAGCGCCTGGCGCTGACCGTCTTTCGAATCCCGGACAAGGACGGGCGCTCCATCTGCTCCGTCCGCTGGGGCGTTCGCGACCGGGTGGGGCCGGGCAGGACTGTCTGGGCCGAGTGTGCCCTGCGGCACCGATGAGGGATTGCATAAACGTGCATGGCAACGTATAGTCATGCCTCCTAGGAGGAGGCATATTCCATGGTGGTACGTGCGGCGGTGGCCGGGGCGAGTGGATACGCGGGCGGAGAGCTGCTGCGTCTGCTCCTGACCCACCCCGAGATCGAGATCGGTGCCCTCACCGGCAACAGCAACGCCGGGCAGCGGCTGGGCGCGCTCCAGCCGCACCTGCCGCCGCTGGCCGGCCGGGTGCTGGAGGCGACGACGCCCGAGGTGCTCGCCGGGCACGACGTCGTCTTCCTCGCGCTGCCGCACGGGCAGTCCGCCGCCGTCGCCGACCAGCTCGGACCGGACGTCCTCGTGATCGACATGGGCGCCGACTTCCGGCTGGCGGACGCCGGCGACTGGGAGACCTTCTACGGTTCCCCGCACGCCGGGACCTGGCCCTACGGCCTTCCCGAACTGCCGGGTGGCCGCGGTGCGCTGGAGGGGTCCAAGCGCGTCGCGGTGCCCGGTTGCTACCCGACCGCCGTCTCCCTCGCCCTCTTCCCGGCGTACGCCGCCGCGCTCGCCGAGCCCGAGGCCGTGATCGTCGCCTCCTCCGGCACCTCCGGCGCGGGCAAGGCGGCCAAGCCGCACCTGCTGGGCAGCGAGGTCATGGGCTCCATGACCCCGTACGGCGTCGGCGGTGTCCACCGGCACACCCCCGAGATGATCCAGAACCTCAGCGCGGCGGCGGGGGAGCGGGTCTCCGTCTCCTTCACGCCGACGCTCGCGCCGATGCCCCGCGGCATCCTCGCCACGTGCAGCGCGAAGGCGAAGGCCGGGGTGAGCGCCGAGTCCCTCCGCGCCGCCTACGAGAAGGCGTACGCCGACGAGCCCTTCGTCCACCTGCTGCCCGAGGGGCAGTGGCCCGCGACGGCGTCCGTCTACGGTTCGAACGCCGTGGCGGTGCAGGTCGCGCACGACGCCGCCGCGGGCCGGATCATCGCCATCAGCGCCATCGACAACCTGGCCAAGGGCACCGCGGGCGGTGCCGTCCAGAGCATGAACATCGCCCTGGGTCTCGACGAGACCACGGGACTGACCACGATCGGAGTCGCGCCGTGAGTGTGACGGCAGCCAAGGGATTCACGGCGGCGGGCATCGCCGCCGGGATCAAGCAGAACGGCAACCCCGACCTGGCCCTCGTGGTCAACACCGGACCCCGCCGCGCCGCCGCGGGCGTCTTCACCTCCAACCGCGTCAAGGCCGCGCCGGTCCTCTGGTCCGAGCAGGTCCTCAAGAGCGGCGAGGTGGCAGCCGTCGTCCTGAACTCCGGCGGCGCCAACGCCTGCACCGGACCCAAGGGCTTCCAGGACACCCACGCCACCGCCGAGAAGGTCGCCGAGGTCCTCGGCTCCATCGGCGCGGGCGAGGTCGCCGTCTGCTCGACCGGACTCATCGGCGTGCTCCTCCCCATGGACAAGCTGCTGCCGGGCATCGAGACGGCCGCGGGCAAGCTGAGCGAGCACGGCGGCGAGAAGGCCGCCATCGCCATCAAGACCACCGACACCGTGCACAAGACGTCCGTCGTCACGAGCGAGGCCGGCTGGACCGTCGGCGGCATGGCCAAGGGCGCGGGCATGCTCGCCCCCGGCCTCGCCACCATGCTCGTCGTCCTCACCACCGACGCCGACCTGGAGGCCGAGGTACTGG
The DNA here is from genome assembly GCF_034105845.1 of Streptomyces sp. CRN 30. NCBI lineage: Bacteria > Bacillati > Actinomycetota > Actinomycetes > Kitasatosporales > Streptomycetaceae > Streptomyces > Streptomyces sp. CRN 30. Next base: position 21,380 of record NZ_JAVRHI010000495.1, read on the forward strand.
ACCGGGCGCTGCGCGACGCCACCCGCGTCACCTTCGACCGCGTCGACTCCGACGGCTGCATGTCCACCAACGACACCTTGCTGCTCCTCGCCTCGGGCGCCTCCGGGGTCACCCCCGAGTACGCCGCGTTCGCCGAGGCCGTACGGACCGTCTGCGACGACCTCGGACAGCAGCTCATCCGGGACGCCGAGGGCGCCAGCAAGGACATCAAGGTCGAGATCGTCAACGCCGCGAGCGAGGACGACGCCGTCGAGGTGGGCCGCTCCATCGCCCGCAACAACCTCCTCAAGTGCGCCATCCACGGCGAGGACCCCAACTGGGGCCGCGTCCTGTCCGCCATCGGCACCACGAAGGCCGCCTTCGAGCCCGACCGGCTCAACGTCGCCATCAACGGCGTCTGGGTCTGCAAGGAAGGCGGTGTCGGCGAGGACCGCGACCAGGTCGACATGCGCTACCGCGAGGTGCACATCGTCGCCGACCTGGCAGCCGGCACCGAGACCGCCACCATCTGGACCAACGACCTCACCGCCGACTACGTCCACGAGAACAGCGCCTACTCGTCATGAGCACCCCCACGCGGAAGCACACCGCCCTCCCCAAGGCCCAGACCCTGATCGAGGCACTGCCCTGGCTCGTGCGGCACGCCGGCAAGACCGTCGTCATCAAGTTCGGCGGCAACGCCATGGTGAACGACGAGCTGAAGTCGGCCTTCGCCCAGGACGTCGTCTTCCTGCGGCACGCCGGCCTCAAGCCCGTCGTCGTGCACGGCGGCGGCCCGCAGATCAGCGCCGCCCTCGACCGGCACGGCATCGTCAGCGAGTTCAAGGCGGGCCTGCGCGTCACCACCGAGGACGCCATGGACGTCGTACGGATGGTCCTGGCCGGGCAGGTCCAGCGCGAGCTGGTCGGGCTGCTCAACCGGCACGGCCCGCTCGCCGTCGGCATCACCGGCGAGGACGCGCACACCATGACCGCCACCAAGCACCAGCCCCGGATCGACGGCGAGCTGATCGACATCGGCCGGGTCGGCGAGATCACCGACATCGACACCGGCGCGATCGAGGCGCTGCTCGCCGACGGCCGCATCCCGGTCGTCTCGTCGATCGCCCGCTCCGAGGACGATCACCATGTCTACAACGTCAATGCTGATACGGCGGCTGCGGCACTCGCTGCGGCGCTCGGCGCCGAGACTCTCATGGTCCTCACCGACGTCGAGGGCCTCTACGAGGACTGGCCGCACTCCGACGAGGTGATCAGCCGCCTCACCGCCACCCAGCTGGAGAAACTCCTCCCGGAGCTGTCCAGCGGCATGGTGCCCAAGATGGAGGGCTGCCTGCACGCCGTCCGCAACGGCGTCACCACCGCCCGCGTCATCGACGGCCGGGTCCAGCACTCGATCCTGCTGGAGATCTTCACCGACGAAGGTATCGGCACCATGGTCGTGCCGGACGAGAAGGAAGAGAAGGAAGAGGGGGAGCAGTGAGCAACGAGGAGCTGACCGCCCGGTGGCAGGGCGCGCTCATGAACAACTACGGCACCCCCCGGCTGCCCCTGGTGCGCGGCGCGGGCGAGCGGCTGTGGGACGCCGACGGCAAGGAGTACCTCGACTTCGTCGGCGGCATCGCGGTCAACGCCCTTGGCCACGCCCACCCGGCGGTCGTCGAGGCCGTCAGCCGGCAGATCGGCTCCCTCGGCCACGTCTCCAACCTCTTCATCGCCGAGCCGCCCGTCGCGCTCGCCGAACGGCTGCTCCAGCACTTCGGCCGGGACGGCAAGGTCTACTTCTGCAACTCCGGCGCCGAGGCCAACGAGGGCGCCTTCAAGATCGGCCGGCTCACCGGGCGGACCCACATGGTCGCCACCCAGGGCGGCTTCCACGGCCGCACCATGGGCGCCCTCGCCCTCACCGGCCAGCCCGGCAAGCGGGACCCGTTCCTGCCGCTGCCCGGCGACGTCACCCACGTCCCCTTCGGTGACGCGCAGGCGCTGGCCGCCGCCGTCACCGACGAGACCGCCCTGGTGATCATCGAGCCGATCCAGGGCGAGAGCGGTGTCGTCGTGCCGCCGGCCGGCTACCTCAAGGCGGCCCGCGCGATCACCGCCGCGCACGGCGCGCTGCTCGTCCTGGACGAGGTGCAGACCGGCGTCGGCCGCACCGGGCACTGGTTCGAGTACCAGGCCCACGAGGGCGTCCTGCCGGACGTCGTCACCCTCGCCAAGGGACTCGGCGGCGGGCTGCCGCTCGGCGCGACGGTCGCCTTCGGCCGCGCCGCCGACCTCCTCGGCCCCGGCCACCACGGCACGACCTTCGGCGGCAACCCCGTCGCCTGCGCCGCCGGACTCGCCGTCCTCGACACCATCGCCGACGACGGACTGCTGGAGAACGTCAAGCGGCAGGGCGAGCGGCTGCGCGGCGGCATCGAGGCGCTCGGCCACCCGCTGGTCGCTCACGTCCGGGGTGCGGGCCTGCTCCTCGGTATCGTGCTCACCGGGCCGCTCGCACCCCAGGTGCAGCAGGCGGCCCAGGACGCCGGGATCCTCGTGAACGCGCCGGCACCCGACGTCGTACGGCTGATGCCGCCGCTGACCCTCGGCGACGACGCGGTGGACGCGTTCCTCGGGGCGTTGCCCGGGATCCTGGACGACGCAAGTGGCGGGGACGGACGAGCCGGAGAATGAGACGACGATGAGCCAGGCGCAGGACCACGAGGGCACCGGGGCCAACGGGCCCGCCGTGCCGCAGACCCGCACCGCCCGCCACCGCCGGATCGTGGACATCCTCAACCGGCAACCGGTGCGGTCGCAGAGCCAGCTCGCGAAGCTGCTCGCCGACGACGGGCTGACCGTCACCCAGGCGACGCTCTCCCGGGACCTCGACGAGCTGAACGCGGTGAAGATCAGGAACACCGACGGGGACCTGATCTACGCGGTGCCCAGCGAAGGGGGTTTCCGGACGCCCCGGGCGCCGCTGGGCGGGTCGGCCAAGGAGGAGCGGATGCGGCGGCTCTCGGCGGAGCTGCTGATCTCCGCGGAGGCTTCCGCGAATCTCGTGGTGCTGCGGACTCCGCCGGGGGCGGCGCAGTTCCTCGCCTCGGCGATCGATCAGGCGGAGCTGCACGACATTCTCGGGACGATCGCCGGGGACGACACGGTGATGCTGATCAGTCGTCAGCCGACGGGGGGTCAGGCGCTCGCCGATCATCTGCTGAGGCTGGCTCAGAACCAGAACGGGCACTGAGGCAGTTCGTCGGGTGCGGGTGCGTCGTGGCTGGTCGCGCCCGCGCGGCGGAGCCGCACATCGATACAGCCCCGGGCCCCTTACGGGGCGCATATCGGTCGCGCCCGTGCGGCGGAGCCGCTTATCGATACAGCCCCGTGCCCCTTACGGGGCGCAGCCCGGCACCCCGAACTGCCGGGCTGCGTGGCCCGCCTTTCCTCAGCCCAGGTGGGCTGCCAAGCCTCCCGTGCATCTCACCTCGTCGCCCGCTGTGATCAGGAGGGCCTCCGCGTCGGGGACGGACTCCAGCCAGCGCAGGGCGGCGCGGGAGCCCATCGCGAAGGCCGCCGTCGCCCAGCAGTCGGCCCAGGTGAGGCTGGGGGCGACGACCGTCACGGCGACGAGGTCGGTCACCGCGGAGTGACCCGTGCGCGGGTCGAGGACATGCGCGCCCCGCTCCGCGGACCCGGACGTCGCCACCGCCAGTTCGGCCGACCCCGCGGCGGAGACGACGGCCGCCAGGCCGCCCGGACGCAGGGGGTCCGAGACACCGACGCGCCACGGCCGCCCGACCCCTGGCACGCCGATCACCTGCACGTCCCCGCCGCCGTTGACGCTGACCCCGCGCGCACCGGCCGCCGCGAGCCGCCGCGCCGCGCGCTCCACCGCCCAGCCCTTGACGATGCCGGTGGGATCGAGGGAACCCCGGTACGTGGTGCTGAACCAGCCCTCGCTCACCCGTTCCGCCTCGGCCGCCAGCGCCAGCACCTCGCCGACCTCGGGCGGACACTCCGCCACGGTCAGCTCGTGCCGGGCCAGCCGCGAGACGTGGCTGTCGGCGCGGAACGTACTGAACACCTCGTCGGCCCGGTGCAGCGAGGCGACCGCCTCCGCGAGCGCCGCCCGCACCTCGCCGGGTTCCCCGCCGCGTACGTCGAAGGAGAAGACCGTGCCCATCGCCTCCTCCACGTGCCGCACCGCGGCGGGCGCCTCGGCGGACTCCGCCACCGGGTCAGCCACCGGCCTGGTCCAGCGCGGACTGGAGGGACTGTTCGTACCCGGCGCTGGTGTAGGTGGCGCCGGAGACGGCGTCGATGTCGGCGGTCCCGGCGGTGACGGCGGCCTGGTTGAGCCGCGGTACGGCGTCGGCGGTGACCTGGCTGCTGCGCCCGCCCTCCGGCGCCTGCACCGCCTCGGCCTTCGTGACCTTTCCGCCCGCGACGGTGACCCGCACCTGCACCGGCCCGTACTGGGTCTGCACGGCCTCACCGGTGACGGTACGGGCCTGCTCCTCGGCCGGTTCGGACGCCGCCGCCGAGCCCTTGTCGATCGCGGACTGGAGAGACTTCTTGTAGCCGGCGCTGGTGTAGGTGGCGCCGGAGACGGCGTCGATGTCGGCGGTCCCGGCGGTGACGGCGGCCTGGTTGAGCCGCGGTACGGCGTCGGCGGTGACCTGGTCGCTGCGCCCGCCCTCCGGCGCCCGCACCGCCTCCGCCTTCGTGATCTTCCCGCCGCTCATCGTCAGCCGGACCTGCACGGGCCCGTACTGGGTGCTGACCACGTCACCGAGGACCGTACCGGCGTCGCCGGTCCCGGCGCCCGCCGCCTCCTGACCGCCCTGCGGCGACCCGGCCGCCGCGGGCGGGGCCGTACCGCCCGCGGCGGCGGCCGAACCAGGGTCGGAGGCCGGTTTCAGCGACAGCAGCAGGACGACACCGGACACGGTCGCGGCGCCCACGAGCACGGCCCGCCGCAGGGGATGGCTCCTCTTCATCTTCCGCTCAGCTCCTGAACTCTCGCTCACATCTCGAACGACTCGTGGTGGATACGGCGGGCGGGCACCCCGGCGCCGCGCAGCGCCTCGTAGACGGAGTGCGCGAAGCCGGGCGGCCCGCACAGGAACACGTCGTGCCGCTCGACGTCCGGGATCTTGCGGGTCAGCGACTCCGCCGAGATGTCAGGCCGCTCGCCGCCGGGACTGTTCACGGCGTACATCAGCCGGGCGCCGCGTTCCTCGGCGATCGCGGCCAGCTCGTCCCAGAGCGCCAGGTCCTGTGTGCTGTTGGCGCGGTAGAGCAGCGTGATGTCACCGGACGCGCCGGGCAGCGTCTCGAACAGCGCCCGCATCGGCGTGATGCCGACGCCGCCCGCGACCAGCAGCACCTTGCCGCGGCTGCGCCGCTGCGCGGTCAGCGCCCCGTACGGGCCCTCCGCCCACACGCGCGTACCGGGCGTCAGCTCCCGCAGCCGGGCACTGTGGTCGCCGATCGCCTTCACGGTGATCCGCAGCGTGTCCGGACGGGGCGCCGCCGACAGCGAGTACGGGTGCGAGCTGAACCGCATCCCCGGCGCCATGAACCGCCAGCGGAGGAACTGCCCGGCCTCCGCGCCCATCCGGTGCAGCTTCCGGCCGGAGATCAGCACCGACACGATGCCGGGCGTCTCCTCGATCACCGCCGCCACCCGCATCCGGTGGCGCAGGTTGAGGCGCAGCGGCGCGACGATCCGGTACCAGAGGACCAGCGCAGTCACCGAGCCGTACAGCGCGTACCAGAGGGTCCGCGCGACGGGCTCGACGGCGAAGTCGTTCCCGGCGGTCAGCTGGTGCCAGAAGGTCAGGAACACCGCCGCGTACGTCAGCAGGTGCACGTGGTACCAGAGGTCGTAGGGGAGGCGGCGCCGGACCGGCCCGACCGACAGCAGCCCGATCAGGAGCAGCAGACCGGTGCCGATCGCGGCCTTGCCCATGTCAGGGAGCTGGTACACGGCGTCGACGGTCTGCGCGACGATGTCCCCGAGGCCGCGGCCGGACTGGAGCGCGTACCCCCACATGATCAGGAAGAGGTGCGCGAGGACCAGGCAGAGCGTGTAGCGGCCGGTCATGGCGTGCCAGCGGGCGACCCGGTCGGAGCCGACCCGGCGCTCCAGCGCGGGCACCCGGGCCATCTGGAGCACCACCAGGGCCATCAGGTATCCGGCGAGCAGTCCGGTGATCCGGCCCGCGCCCATGATCCGGCCGGTGTCGTCGGAGATGGCGGGCGTGTTGCGCCACCACAGCCACAACACGCCCGCCGCGCCCGCCCACACGGCGAGCAGCAGGGGGACGGCAGGAGAGCGGCGCGGCCGGATGCGGCGCATCGTCTGACGGCGGGCGGCACGTCCGCCGGCGAGCGTGGTGGTCACGGTTCCTCCGTGGGTGACAAGACCCTTGGCCCAGAGGTACGTGCCGCGACCGCCGAGTGTTCAGTAGGTTCAGTACCGGGTGACGGCCGTGTCCCCGTCCGCGGTGCCGATCGCGATGTGCGGCCGCCCGGCCGGGTCCGCCCACGTCAGCAGCGCCCGCATCGCCTCCCTCGGCACCGACACGCACCCGGCCGTCGCGCCGTCCCCGTTGACGTGCAGGAAGATGCCCGCGCCGCGGCCGCGCACCGGGCGGTCGTAGTTGAAGCCGATGACCAGGGCGTGGGCGTACTGCGTCCCGTAGGTGACGAGGTGTTCGGCCTCGGCGGCGGCGCAGTCGGCCGCGAGGGGCTCCGTCCAGCGGTTGTAGGAGCGGGAGCCGTTGTCCTGGCACCACCAGGAGTCCTCGCGCACCGCGCGGTAGCGGGAGCGGGTCCCGGCGGGGGCCGCCTCGATCCCGAAGGCGTAGGGGAGGTCGTACAGGCCGGTCGGGGTGGTGTCCGTGCCCTGTCTGCGGGTCTCGCCGTCCGCCAGGCCGTTCGCGCCGAAGCGGGCGGGTGCGGAACCGGCCTCGGCCCAGCCGCCGTCCGTGCGGTCCCACCAGGTGACGGTGCCGGTGGTGGAGGAGGTGTCGGGGGCGACCGCGGTGATCAGCTGGGTGCCGTCGCCGGTGTCCGCCATCCGCGCGGGCAGCGGGCCGGGCGGAGCCTGCGGCACCGGCGCGGCGAAGGCCGGCAGCAGGGCGGAGGCGAGGACGAGGGCGACGACACCGGGGCGCATGGTTCAGACCGTAGAGGGCGGCAGCGGGAGAGGCAGCCCGGGAAGGCCGTCCAGGCTGGCCGCGATGTGCTCCTTCTTGGTGAAGTACGCGTCGAGGGAGGCGTCGTCCTCGCGGGCGAACCGCTTGCCGTGCAGTTCGCGGTCCTCCTCGTACGCCATGAAGGGCACGGCGTAGCCGCAGGTGTCGCGGATCAGTTCCGCCGTCACGACGATGACCGCGCGCAGGCCGTGCGAGGCGGTGTCGATGTCCGGGAAGCGGGCGACCAGCTCCGGGAAGCGGGGGTCGTCGCGGAAGACGGGCTCGCCGCGGCCGTGCACGCGGACGATGTTCGGCGGGCCCTGGAAGGCGCACCACATCAGCGTGATCCGGCCGTTCTCCCGGAGGTGGGCGATGGTCTCGGCGTTGGAGCCGGCGAAGTCCAGGTAGGCCACGGTGCGCTCGTCGAGCACCGTGAACGAACCCGTGAGGCCCTTGGGGGAGAGGTTGACCGTGCCGTCGGCGCCGAGGGGCGCGGTGGCGGTGAAGAAGAGGGGCTGCGACTCGATGAAGGTGCGGAGCCTGCCGTCTATGCGCTCGTAAGTCTTTCCCATGTCTAACGATTATGGCTGCCGCGGCTCCGTCTGTCCGGGTATTTTCCCAGCACGCGCCGTGGCCGTCCCGGCCGGCGCGAGACGGGACGACCACGGCACCCAGGGGTACGCGAGGGCGCGTGCGATCGTTCACGCGCCCTTGAAATTGACGAATCATGCGGTCGCCTGCATACTCATGCATACCTTCCGATGGTGGGAGGGGGTGCACATCGACGGCTTCGAGGAGCGACCAGTGAGCAGCAACAGCGGTGACGTACGGCTCTGGGGCGGCCGTTTCGCGGACGGTCCCGCCGAGGCCCTGGCCAAGCTGTCCGCCTCCGTCCACTTCGACTGGCGCCTCGCGCCCTACGACATCGCCGGTTCGCGCGCCCACGCGCGCGTGCTGCGCAAGGCGGGCCTGCTCACCGAGGACGAGCTGACCCACATGATCGACGGCCTCGACCGCCTCGAAGCGGACGTGGCGTCCGGTGACTTCACCGGCACGATCGCCGACGAGGACGTGCACACCGCCCTGGAGCGCGGCCTGCTGGAGCGGCTCGGCCCGGACCTCGGCGGCAAGCTGCGGGCCGGCCGGTCCCGCAACGACCAGGTCGCGACCCTCTTCCGGATGTACCTGCGCGACCACGCCCGGACCGTCGGCGGCCTGATCGCCGACCTCCAGGACGCGCTCGTCGGCCTCGCCGAGGCCCACCCGGACACGGCGATGCCCGGCCGCACCCACCTCCAGCACGCCCAGCCGGTGCTCTTCGCCCACCACGTCCTCGCCCACGCCCAGGCGCTCTCCCGGGACGCCGAGCGGCTGCGCCAGTGGGACGAGCGCACGGCCGTGTCGCCCTACGGCTCGGGCGCCCTGGCCGGTTCCTCGCTCGGCCTGGACCCCGAGGCCGTCGCCGCGGACCTCGGCTTCGAGCACGGCAGCGCCGCCAACTCCATCGACGGCACGGCCTCCCGCGACTTCGTGGCCGAGTTCGCCTTCATCACCGCGATGATCGGCGTCAACGTCTCCCGGATCGCCGAGGAGATCATCATCTGGAACACGAAGGAGTTCTCCTTCGTCACCCTGCACGACGCCTTCTCCACCGGCTCCTCGATCATGCCGCAGAAGAAGAACCCGGACATCGCCGAGCTGGCCCGTGGCAAGTCCGGCCGCCTCATCGGCAACCTGACCGGCCTGATGGCCACGCTCAAGGCCCTGCCGCTCGCGTACAACCGCGACCTCCAGGAGGACAAGGAGCCGGTCTTCGACTCCATCGACCAGCTGGAGATCCTGCTCCCGGCCTTCACCGGCATGATGGCCACCCTCACCGTGCACCGCGAGCGCATGGAGGAACTGGCCCCGGCCGGCTTCTCGCTCGCCACCGACATCGCCGAGTGGCTGGTCCGCCAGGGCGTGCCGTTCCGGGTCGCCCACGAGGTCGCCGGCGAGTGCGTCAAGGCCGCCGAGGCCGAGGGCAAGGAGCTGGACGAGCTGACCGACGAGCAGTTCGCCAAGATCTCCCCGCACCTGACCCCGGAGGTCCGCACGGTCCTCGACGTCCAGGGCGCCCTCGCCTCCCGCAACGGCAGGGGCGGCACGGCCCCGAGCGCGGTGGCGATCCAGCTGGCGGAGGTGAAGAAGGACGTGGAGCAGCAGCACGTCTGGTCCGACGCCAAGAAGTAGCGCCCCCGCGGGCAAGAAGCAGTGCCCCCGCAGGGGCGACCGGCATCGCGGGTTACGTTGGGCCGACCTCCAGCGAAGCCGACCGGAACGGACCCGCGATGCCCCTCCCTCTCAAGAAATCCCTCGGTCTCGGCCTGGCCGCGGTAGGCCGCCCCGGCTACATCAACCTCGGCCGGGACACCGACCTCGGCGAGAACCGCAGCGTGGAGAGGCTCCGCACCCGTAGCCACGAACTCCTCGACGCCGCGTACGCGGCCGGCGTCCGCTACTTCGACGCCGCCCGCTCCTACGGCCGCGCCGAGGAGTTCCTCGCCGGCTGGCTCGCCGCCCGCCCCGACGCCGACGACGTGACCGTCGGCAGCAAGTGGGGCTACACGTACACCGCCGACTGGTCCGTCGACGCCGAGAAGCACGAGGTCAAGGACCACTCCCTCGCCACCTACGAACGGCAGCGCGCCGAGACCGACGCCCTGCTCGGCGACCGGCTCGACCTGTACCAGATCCACTCGGTGACCCCCGACAGCCCGGCCCTCACCGACAAGGACCTGCACGCCCGGCTCGCGGAACTGGCCGCGACCGGCGTCGCCGTCGGCTTCTCCACCAGCGGCCCCGCCCAGGCCGACGCGATCCGCGCCGCGCTCGCCGTCACCGTCGACGGCGCGCCCCTCTTCCGTACCGTCCAGTCGACGTACAACGCGCTGGAGACCTCCGCCGGGCCCGCGCTCGCCGAGGCGCACGCCGCCGGGCTCTCGGTCATCGTCAAGGAGGGCATGGCCAACGGCCGCCTCGCCGGTCCGGACGCGCCGGAGGCGCTGCGGGCCGTGGCCGAGGAGACCGGCGCCACCCCCGACGCCGTCGCCCTCGCGCTGGTCCTGCGGCAGCCCTGGGCGGGCCCCGTGCTCTCCGGCGCCGCCACCTCCGACCAGCTCGGCTCCAACCTGCGCGCCGCGACGCTCGGCCTCGACGACGAGCAGGCGGCCCGCCTCGCCGCGCTCACCGAGGACCCGCGCGCGTACTGGACCCGGCGGGGGCAGCTGCCCTGGCACTGAGCACGGCGCCGGCTCCGGCCGGTTCGCCGACACTGAGCGCTCGGCATCCCGTATGAGACATCAATGTCTCATACGGGTTATTGTTGTCTCATGGCTGTAGACCGAGACCACGTACTGCGCACGGCGGCGGCCCTGCTGACGCGCAGAGCCACCGCGACCATGGACGAGGTCGCACGGGCCGCCGGGATCAGCCGGGCCACCCTCCACCGCCACTTCGCCGGACGCGACGCCCTGGTGCGCGCGCTGGAGGAGCTGGGCATAGCCGAGTGCGAGGCGGCGCTGGACGCGGCCCGCCCGGACGAGGGGCCCGCCACCGACGCCGTACGGCGGCTGATCCGGACGGTGGAACCGGCCGCCGGTCTGCTCGCCTTCCTCTACACCGAGAACCAGCTCTTCGAGGGCGACACGGTGAACGAGGGCTGGCAGCGCATCGACACCCGGCTGGCGGCGCTGTTCCGCCGGGGTCAGGATCAAGGCGAGTTCCGTATCGACCTGACCCCCGCCTGGCTCACCGAGGCGCTCTACGGCCTGCTGGCCTCCGGCGCCTGGGCCGTCACCGAGGGCCGCGTGGCCCGCAACGACTTCACCCACATGGTCGCCGAGCTGCTGCTCGGCGGCGCCGTACGGAGAGAGCGAGCATGAGCAGCACCCTGCGGCCGGCCGACGCGGACGGGACGCTGCGGCGCCCCGGCCGGTGGCTGGCGCTCTCCGTCCTGGTCCTGGCCGTCCTGCTCGTGGCCGTCGACGCCACCGTCCTCGGTCTCGCCACCCCCTACATCAGCGAGGACCTCGCCCCCTCCGGCACCCAGCTGCTCTGGATCGGTGACGTCTACTCCTTCGTCATCGCCGGACTGCTCGTCACCATGGGCAGCCTCGGCGACCGCATCGGCCGCAAGCGCATCCTGCTGCTCGGCGCCGCCGCGTTCGGCGCGCTGTCCGTGCTCAACGCCTACGCGCACACGCCGGAGGTGATGATCCTCGCCCGCGCGCTGCTGGGCGTCGCCGGCGCCACCCTGATGCCCGCCACGCTCGCCCTGATCCGCAACCTCTTCCACGACCCGCGCGAGCGCAGTCTCGCCGTCGGCATCTGGGGCGCCACCGCCTCCGCCGGCACCGCGGTCGGCCCGATCCTCGGCGGCTTCCTGCTGGAGCACTTCTGGTGGGGCTCGGTCTTCCTGATCAACCTGCCGGTGATGGCGGTCCTGGTCGTCGTCGGCGTGAAGCTGCTGCCTGAGTCGAAGAACCCGAACCCCGGCCCGTTCGACCCCGCCAGCGTCGTCCTGTCCCTGGTCGGCATCATCGGTGTCGTCTACGCGATCAAGGAGGTCGCCGCGCACGGCTTCGCCTGGGCCCCGGCGGCCGCCGGGACCGTGGGCGCCGCCGCCCTGTACGTGTTCGTCCGCCGCCAGCTCGCGATGCCGGTGCCGCTCCTGGACATGCGGCTGTTCCGCAGCCGGGGGTTCAGCGGCGCGGTCCTGGCCGACCTGCTGACCGTGCTGGGCCTGTCCGGGCTGGTGTTCTTCCTCTCCCAGTACCTACAACTGGTGCAGGGCAGGCGGCCGTTCGAGGCGGGCCTGGCCGAACTGCCCGCCGCGGTGGGCGCGGTCGTGGCCGGTCTGATCGCGGGCCGCGTCGCCCGGCGGTTCTCGGTACGGGCCGTGGTCGCCGGCGGGCTGGCCGCCGTGGGCCTCGCGCTCGCCGCGCTGACCGTCATCGGCCAGCACACCGGCTATCCGCTGCTCGGCACGGCCCTGCTGGTCGTCGGCCTGGGCGCCGGGTTCTCCTTCACCGTCACCGCCGACGTGATCCTCTCCAGCGTCCCCCACGACCAGGCGGGCACCGCCTCCGCGGTCTCCGAGACGGCGTACGAACTCGGTGCCGCGCTCGGCATCGCGCTCCTCGGCTCCATCGTGACCGGCGTCTACCGCGACTTCACCGGCCCCGCCGGAACCCCGGACGCGGCGCACGAGTCACTGGGCGGCGCCGTGGAGTCCGCCGCCCACCTGCCGGCCGACACGGCCGCGAGCCTGCTGGACGCCGCCCGCCAGTCCTTCGTCGACGGACTGGCCCTCGCCTCGGGCATCGGCGCGGCGGTCCTCCTCGCCGCGGCGGTGGCGGCCTGGTTCCTGCTGCGCGGCCAGCGCCTGGAGGACACACCGGCCCACGAGTGACGCCGGCCCCCCCACACACACAGACGCCGACGGCGGACCGTTCTCGGAACGGTCCGCCGTCGGCGTCTGTCGAGGGGGCCGCGCTACGCGGCCTTGCGGGCCTTCGTCGCGTACATGTCCACGTACTCCTGGCCGGACAGCTGCATGACCTCGGTCATCACCGAGTCGGTCACCGCCCGCAGGACGTAGCGGTCGCGGTCCATCCCCTCGTACCGCGAGAACTCCATCGGCTCGCCGAAGCGGACCGTGACCCGGCCGGGCCGCGGGAGGCCCCGGCCGCCGGGCTGGAGCTTGTCCGTGCCGATCATCGCGAACGGCACGACCGGCGCGCCGGTCATCAGCGTGAGCCGCGCGATGCCGGTGCGGCCGCGGTAGAGGCGGCCGTCGGGGGAGCGGGTGCCCTCCGGGTAGATGCCGAACACCCGGCCCTCCTCCAGCACCCGGCGTCCGGTCATCAGCGCCGCCACACCGCCGTTGGCGCCGTCGCGATCCACCGGGATCATGCCGACGCCGGTGAAGAACCAGGCCATCAGCCGGCCCTTCAGGCCCTTGCCGGTGACGTACTCGTCCTTGCCGATGAAGCAGACCTGCCGCTTGTTGACGACGGGAAGGATGATCGAGTCGATGAAGGTCAGGTGATTGCCGGCCAGGATCACCGGGCCGTCGCCCGGGATGTTCTCCGCACCTTCCACCCGTGGGCGGAACATCAGGCGCATGATCGGACCGAGCACTGCCTTGATGAGCGCGAAGCGGGACAACGGGCCCTCCGGTGTCAGTGTGGCTGTGGTGTCGGGAATGCGGTACCAGTCTGTGCAGGTGAGGACATTACTCGCGGCGCCGGGGGGCGCGCACGTCGGGTTCACCAGGGTCTTACGCAGTGTTGACGCGCGTTCACCTGCTGTGGCGGGCCGTAGCCCGCCGGTAACCCGCCCGGAACGTGTGACGTACCTCGCCCCTCCACCGCCGGTGCCGTCCGCCCGCACCGACCGGAGACCGGTCCGGCGCCCGGGTACCCGCCCCGGCGCCGCCGAAGCCGACGGACCGTCAGCCCGTGGGCCACGCAGGGCTGCGCCTCATACGACATCCCGTGTCACCCCCGTGTTCCGCACGAGGTCTCCCTCTGGTCATGTACGCGCCCCTACGATCGGCCCGCATCTGACGGCGCGACGGCAGGAGACGCTCATGGGAACACAGGAGCCGGACGAGCGGGCGGGCGGCACCGGGCGGCGGGCGCTCCTGGGCGCCGCGGTGCTCGGCGCGGGCGGAGCGGTACTGGGTCTGTCCGGCACGGCGGCGGCCACCGGCAGTGGCAAGGGCGGCGGCAAGGGCGGCGGCAAGAGCGGCGGCGGTGTGAAGAGCCTGCCCGTGCCGACGATCGTCGGCCACCGCGGCGCCAGCGGCTACCGGCCGGAGCACACCCTCGGCTCGTACCAACTCGCCCTCGACATGGGCGCGCACATCGTCGAGGCCGGTGACCTCGTCCCCACCAAGGACGGGCACCTCGTCTGCCGGCACGAGCCCGAGATCGGCGGTACCACGGACGTCGCCGACCACCCCGAGTTCGCCGACCGCAAGCGCACCAAGTCGCTGGACGGCACCGCCACCACCGGCTGGTTCACCGAGGACTTCACCCTCGCCGAGCTGAAGACGCTCCGCGCCGTCGAACGCATCCCGGCCAACCGCCCGCACAACACCCTCTACGACGGGCGCTGGGAGATCCCGACCTTCGAGGAGGTGCTGCGCTGGCAGGACGAGCAGACCCGCAGCCGCGGCGAGCAGGTCTGGATCTACCCCGAGCTGAAGCACCCCACCTACTTCCGCGAGCAGGGCCTGCCCACCGAGGAGCGCCTCGCCAAGCTGCTGCGGGGGCACGGCAAGGACAAGAAGAACTCGCCGGTCATCGTCCAGTCCTTCGAGCCCACCAGCATCCAGCGGATGAACAAGCTGGTCGGCAACCCGCTCGCCGTGCTGCTGTCCGGCGCCGGCAGCCGCCCCTGGGACTTCGTGCGGAGCGGCGACCCGCGCACGGTGGCCGACCTCATCACGCCCGAGGGGCTGCGGGAGATCGCCACGTACGCCGACGGCATCGGTCCCGACCTCGGCCTGGTCATCCCGCGCGACGCGGCCGGCCGGCTCACCGAGCCCACCACGCTGGTCCGCGACGCGCACCGGGCCGGACTGATCCTGCACCCCTACACGCTGCGCAACGAGAATCCCTTCCTGCCCGCCGAGTTCCGCGAGGGCACCGACGCGGACGCCTACGGCGACGTCTTCGGCGCCTACCGGGCCTACTTCGCCACCGGTATCGACGGCATCTTCACCGACCAGCCGGACACCGGCCTGCTGGCCCGCGAGGACTTCGTCAACAGCTGAGCACCGCACCCCGGTTGGGGTGACATCTGGCCGCCCGGGCAACCGCCGTCCGGGCGCCGGTCGTATCTGCGCATATGACGCACAACCTGCTCACCATCCTGGGACCGCTGCTCACCGCCGAGGCCACGGCCGAGGCATATGCGTCCGGCGGCGACCCCGGTGACCTGGAGCAGGCGGTCTGGCTGCGGCTCCTGGAGCGCCTGGAGGCCGACGACCCGCCCAGCGACCCCCACCGCTGGGTGCGCGGCGCCGTCCGCAGCGAGTCCCGCCGCACCCGCCGTACGGCCCGCGCCGAACGCCCGTACGGAACCGAGCCCACCGACTCCGCCGCCCGCGGTCCGGAGCAGTACGCCCTCGCCGCCGCCCGCGGCCGGGCCCTGCGCGACGCCGTGCACCGGCTGCCGGGCCGCTGCCCCCGTCTCATGGAGGCGCTGCTGTCCCCGAAGGACCTGACCTACCGCGAGATCGCGGGGGAGTTGGGTATCTCACAGGGCAGTCTTGGCCCGGAACGTTCCAGATGCCTGGGATGTCTGCGCCGATTGCTGGCACCGGAGGTTGCGGGCGAGTGAGGACGGGGATAGGAGTGAGGGACAACAGGCGATCAGGTGAGCGGGAGGCATGCGCACATGGGCATGAGCGTGACCATCTCGGCGGCGACCGAGCAGGATGCCGAGCAGATCTTCCGGCTGCAGTACCTCTGCTTCCAGAGCGAGGCGGCGCTCTACGGCAACTACCGCATCGACCCGCTCGTCCAGACCCTCGACTCCGTGCGCGAGGAGGTCGTCAAGGACACCGTCTTCGTCGCGCGCCTCGGCGACGAGGTGGTCGGCTCGGTGCGTGGCCGGGTCACCGACGACGGCTCCGCGGCCATCGGCAAGCTCTGCGTCCACCCGCGGCTCCAGGGCCACGGCATCGGCGCCCGCCTCCTCAAGGCGGCCGAGGCGGCCCTCGCCGAGCAGCGCGGCGCGACCCGCTTCCGGCTCCACACCGGCCACCGCAGCGAGAGCAACCTGCGGCTCTACCAGCGGGTCGGCTACGAGACGGTCGGCACCTCGCAGGGCGCCGACGGCGTCCCGATGATCGTCCTGGAGAAGCGGTCCGGCGCCTACGTGGCGACGGCCTGACCCGGAGGCGGACGGCGCGGACCGGATGCCGCCGGGCTCAGGCGGCATCCGCTCGCCGGGCTCAGGCGGTGCTGTCCCGCAGGCCGGACCGGCGCAGCCACCACAGCGCGGAGACCGGCAGCAGCACGGGGATGAAGAGGTATCCCATCCCGTACTCCGACCACACGGTCGCGTCCGGGAACGCGGACGGCTCGACCATCGTCCAGGTGCCCACGACCAGGACCCCGGCCAGCTCGGCCGCGCAGCAGATCCGCGCCGCCCGGCGTGCCGTCTCCCCGCCGCGCACCAGCGTGTACGTGATGAAGCCGTAGACGACGCCGGCCACCGCGGAGAGCGTGTACGCCAGCGGTGCCCGGTCGAACTCCGTCGCGATCTGGTACACCGAGCGCGACACGGCGCCGACGACCATCACGCCGTAGAGCCAGACCAGCAGGATGCCGGGACCGCCGATCAGGCGCGTGCGCCCCGGCTTCTCGGTCGCTGCCACCTCAGCCTCCCCAGATGTCATAGAGCCGCACCTCCAGGACGGCCAGGACCACACCGCCGGCGGCCACCGTCACCGAGCCCCAGCGGGTCCGCTCGGCCAGCGACATGAACCCCGCGGCCGGGACGCACGCGAAGGCGCCCAGCAGATAGGACACGAAGATCACCGTGCCCTGCTCGGGGTCGTCGCCCTGTCCCAGCCGCACGAAGCCGATCACCAGCTGGACGAGGGCCAGCACCGACACCACGGCCATGCCGATGAAGTGCCAGTCCTTCGTCGGCTGGTCACGGTACGCGGCCCAGCCGCACCAGGCGGCGAGCAGCAGCGCGGCGACGCCGGTCACCAGCGTCAGGACGTCAAGCATGGCAGTGACCTTATTACGGCGGAAACGGCCCGACGCGGCCGACCCCGGCGGGCGCCGTAGGGTCGACGGTATGAAGATCCGCGCGCAAGCCCTCCTGTTCGACAACGACGGAACCCTCGTCTCCTCCC
The DNA here is from genome assembly GCF_034105845.1 of Streptomyces sp. CRN 30. NCBI lineage: Bacteria > Bacillati > Actinomycetota > Actinomycetes > Kitasatosporales > Streptomycetaceae > Streptomyces > Streptomyces sp. CRN 30. The sequence continues at coordinate 38,501 of NZ_JAVRHI010000495.1, forward strand.
TGGAGTCCGTGCACCGCTGCTGGACGCGGTGGGCCGGGGAGTACGGGATCACCGCCGAGGCGTTCGCGCGGGTGGAACTGCACGGCCGGACCGCCGCCGAGGTCGCCGCCGACCTGCTGCCCGCCGACGTGGTGCCCGCGGCCGTCGCCCGGATCGAGGACCTGGAGGTCGAGGACGTCCCCAACGGGGGCGTGCACCTGCTCCCCGGCACCCTCGACCTCCTCGGCGCGCTCCCCGCCGACCGCTGGGCGGTCGTCACCTCCGCCACCCGGCGTCTCGCCGAGGCCCGGCTCGCCGCCGTCGGCGTGCTGCCCAAGACGCTGATAGCCGCCGACGACATCACGCGCGGCAAGCCCGATCCCGAGCCCTACCTGCTCGGCGCCCGCGCCCTCGGCGTCGACCCCGCGGCCTGCGTGGTCTTCGAGGACGCCCCCGCCGGACTCCGCTCCGGCCGGGCCGCCGGCATGACCACCGTGGCGTTGACCACAACCCACCGCGCCGACGAACTCGACGCCGACCTGGTCGTCGACAACCTCGCTGCCCTGTCCGTCCAGGTCACCGAAGGGGGCCTGGAGATCGCCGTACGGGGGTGACCGGGGCCGGGCGTGTCCACGGGCGTTCCGCCGCTGTCCGCATGCTGGACAGCGGTGTCCTGGTCGAACGTATACGTCTGCTTTACTGATCGCATGACCACGACGAGCGACCGCACTCCTGCGACCGAGGCGACCATGACGCCCGGTGCTCGTTGTATGTGTCGAATGCGCGCCTGCTAGAGGGCCCCCGCACCACCCGCGCCTCGCGCCCCGAAGCGAGAGCCGGCTCCGGACCGCCACCGTCGGCGGCCGAGCCCCGCGCCCACGTGTTTCCCCGGACCACCGCCACGGCGGGAACCGTGCCGCGTCCCGACCGCATGCACCCGTGCGCGGGCCCATCCGCGCCCGCGCACTCGACAGTGACGGAAACCCACGTGATCACCACCTCCGGCCTGACAAAGGTCTACCGCTCACGCGGTCGCGAGGTCACCGCCCTGGACGGGGTCGACCTGCACGTCCGCGAAGGCGAGGTGTACGGCGTCATCGGCCAGTCCGGCGCCGGCAAGTCCTCGCTCATCCGCTGCGTCAACCTCCTGGAGCGCCCCACGTCCGGCACGGTCACCGTCGCCGGTCAGGACCTCACGGCGCTGGCCGGGCGCGGCCCCCGCGCGGGCAAGGAGCTGCGGCAGGCGCGCAGCCGCATCGGCATGGTCTTCCAGCACTTCAACCTGCTCTCCACCCGGACCGTGCAGGACAACGTCGAGCTGCCCCTGGAGATCCTCGGCACCTCCGGGAAGGAACGTTCCCGCAAGGCGCTGGAACTGCTCGACCTGGTCGGCCTCGCCGACAAGGCCAAGTCCTACCCGGCCCAGCTCTCCGGCGGCCAGAAGCAGCGCGTCGGCATCGCCCGCGCCCTGGCCGGCGACCCCAAGGTGCTCCTCTCCGACGAGGCCACCAGCGCCCTCGACCCGGAGACCACCCGCTCCATCCTCCAGCTGCTGCGCGACCTGAACCAGCAGCTCGGCCTGACCGTCCTGCTCATCACCCACGAGATGGACGTCGTCAAGAGCGTCTGCGACTCGGCCGCCCTGATGCGGTCCGGGCGCGTCGTCGAGTCCGGCACCGTCAGCGAACTGCTCGCCACCCCGGACTCCGAACTGGCCGCCGCGCTCTTCCCCGTCGGCGGCGAGCGCTCCGCCGAGGACCGCACCGTGGTCGACGTCACCTTCCACGGCGAGGCCGCCACCCAGCCCGTCATCTCCCAGCTGTCGCGCACCTACAACATCGACATCTCGATCCTGGGCGCCGCCATCGACACCGTCGGCGGCCTCCAGGTCGGCCGGATGCGCATCGAACTGCCCGGCCGCTACGAGGACAACGTGGTGCCCGTCGGCTTCCTGCGCGAACAGGGCCTCCAGATCGACGTGGTCGGCGACGACCAGCCCCCGCTGGTGAAGGAAGGTGCCCTGTGACCTGGTCCGAGATGCAGCCCCTGCTGGAGCAGGCGTGTCAGGAGACACTGGTCATGGTCGGCTGGTCGACGGTGATCGCCGTCGTCGCCGGACTGCCGATCGGTGTCCTCCTCGTCCTCACCGACCGGGGCGGCCTGCTCCAGAACACCCTGGTGAACAAGGTCCTCGGGCAGGTCGTGAACATCGCCCGCTCGATGCCGTTCATCATCCTGATGGTCGCCCTGATGAGCTTCACCCGCTGGATCACCGGCACCACCATCGGCTCCGAGGCCGCCATCGTGCCGCTGGCCATCGGCGGCATCCCGTTCTTCGCGCGCCTGGTCGAGACGGCCGTCCGCGAGGTCGACGGCGGACTGGTCGAGGCCGTCCAGTCGATGGGCGGCAACACCTGGACGATCGTCCGCAAGGTACTCGTCCCCGAGGCCCTGCCGTCCCTCATCGCCTCCACCACCACGACGGTCATCGCGCTCATCGGCTACTCCGCCATGGCCGGCACCGTCGGCGGCGGCGGCCTCGGCGACCTCGCCGTCCGCTACGGCTACCAGCGCTTCGAGACCGGCCTGATGTGGATCACCGTCGCGGTGCTCGCCGTGGCCATCTCCGTCATCCAGTTCGCCGGCGACTACGCCGCCCGCGCCCTGCACCGGCGCGGCGGCCGCTCCGGACCCGGACCGAGGCTCAGGCTGCTCAAGGCCAAGGAGCCCGCCTCGGCCGACGTCAGCAAGGTCGCCTGAACCCGGGCACACGCCCACCGACGCCCCCCGTACCACCCGCACGGGGTCGCTACACCCAGATGGAAAGGCACTTTTCGTGCGTAACACCGCCAGGATCACCACCGCCGTCCTCGCCGCCGGAGCCCTCACCCTCGGGCTCAGCGCCTGCGGCTCCGGTGACGACTCCGCCTCCGACACCGACGGTCCGCTGATCGTCGCAGCCAGCCCCACCCCGCACGCCGAGATCCTCGACTACGTCAAGGACAACCTGGCTGAGAAGGCGGGCCTGGACCTGGAGGTCAAGGAGTTCACCGACTACGTCACGCCGAACACGGCGACCGAGGACGGCTCGGTCGGCGCCAACTACTTCCAGACCCAGCCCTACCTCGACGACTTCAACAAGAAGAACGGCACGCACATCGTGTCCGTCGTCGACGTGCACCTGGAGCCGCTCGGCCTGTACTCCAACAAGGTCGACAAGGCAGAGGAGCTGAAGAGCGGCGCGACGGTCGCCGTGCCGAACGACACGGTCAACGAAGGCCGCGCCCTCCAGCTGCTCGCCGCCCACGACATCATCACGCTCAAGGACGGCGTCGGAACCTCGGCGACCCCCTCGGACATCACCGAGAACCCCAAGAAGCTGAAGTTCAAGGAGCTGGAGGCGGCCCAGACCCCGCGCTCCCTGGACGACGTGGACGCCGCCGTGGTCAACGGCAACTACGCCATCGAGGCCGACCTCAAGCCCGCCGAGGACGCGCTGGTCCTGGAGTCCGCCAAGTCCAACCCGAACAGCAACCTCCTCGCCGTGAAGGAGGGCAACGAGGACGACCCGCGGGTGAAGAAGCTCGCGAAGCTCCTCACCTCCGACGAGGTCAAGAAGTTCATCGAGGACAAGTACGACGGCTCCGTGCTCGCCTCGTTCTGATCCGGCCGTCCGTCCGGGCGCTGATCCGGCCGTCCGTCACGCACGGGGTCCGCTCCATGACGCTGGGAGCGGACCCCGTGGTGCGGTCCGGTGCCCGCATGCTGCATGCTGGGCAGTTCAGCAGGGATCGACGTCCACGAAGGTTACGGAGCGGCGCATGACGAGCACCTTCCCCAACATCTCCATCAGCACGGAGCGGTTGGTGCTGCGTCCCCTCGACGAGGACGACGTCCCCGCCCTCGCCGCCATGATGAACGACGAACAGGTCGCCGCCTGGACCGACGTCCCCCAGCCCTTCGACGAGGACGCCGCCCGCACCTGGATCACCGAGCACGCCCCCGCCGAACGCGCGGCCGGCCGCGGACTCGACCTCGCCGTCACCGAGTTCCTCACCCAGCGCCTGGTCGGCGTCATCCAGCTCACCAAGACCAACTGGCGGGTCCGCTCCACCGAGCTGTCCTACATAGTCGCGCCCTGGGCCCGCGGCGAGGGCTACGCCTCCGAGGCCGCGCTGGCCACCGCCCAGTGGCTCTTCGGCGACCAGAAGCTCGAACGCGTCGAACTGCGCACCGCCGCCGACAACACCGCCTCCCAGCAGGTCGCCCAGAAGATCGGCAGCATCAGCGAGGGCGTCCTGCGCAACGCCTGCATAGCGCACGTCAGGGCCGACGACGGCACCTGGACCGACACCCGCACCGACTTCATCGTGTGGAGCCTGCTCCCCGAGGACCTCGACGGCGCCGCCGAGCACCTCGCCGACACCGGCGGCTTCGCCTCCTTCACCGACTGGAGCTGAGCCCCGGCACACCGGGTACGCTCATCCGCTGACCACCGCACGACCTGCGAAAACCTGGAGACTGAGGACGATGGCCGACCGCGTCACCGTGATCGGCTGGGACGGTTCGCCGCTGACCGCCGCGGCACGCTCCGCCCTCGGCGCCGCCACCCTCGTGGCCGGCGCCGCCCACCACCTGGCGCTCGACGAGGTACCCGCCGGCGCCGAGCGCGTCCGCCTCGGCAGCGTCGCCCTCGCCGCCCGCCGTATCGCCGCCCACCGCGGCACGGCGGTCGTCCTCGCCGACGGCGACCCCGGCTTCTTCGGCGTCGTACGCACCCTGCGCGACCCCGAGTTCGGCCTGGAGGTCGAGGTCGTCCCCGCGGTCTCCTCCGTCGCCTCCGCCTTCGCCCGCGCCGGAATGCCCTGGGACGACGCCCAGGTGGTCGTCGCCCACCCCCGCACCCTGCGGCGCGCGGTCAACGTGTGCCGCGCCCACGCCAAGGTCGCCGTCCTCACCTCGCCCGGCGCCGGACCCGCCGAACTCGGCCTGCTGCTGGAGGGCGTGCACCGCACCTTCGTCATCTGCGAGGAACTCGGCACCGACCGCGAACGCGTCACCGTCGTCACCTCCGACAAGGCCGCCGACCACACCTGGCGCGACCCCAACGTCGTCATCGTCGTCGGCGGCCCGTCCGCCGCCGGGGAGGGCGCGGGCTGGATCGCCGGCCGCGACCCGGCCGCCGGCCCCCGCGGCTGGTCGCTGCCGGGCGAGGCGTACGGCGGCCCGCTCGGCGAAGGGGAGACCGACCTGCT
>NZ_JAVRHI010000496.1:0-12418 GCF_034105845.1 Streptomyces sp. CRN 30
CGCCGCCGCGCCGGCCCCCGGTCCGCTGCCCGCCGCGCCGCCGGAGCGGGGGCGGCACGAGGAGGGCTGAGCGCGGGCGGCGGCGTCACCGCCGTAGCGTGTCCGCATGAGCAGCGACAGTGGTGCGGCGGGTACGGCGGACGGACGGACGCGGCTGGTGGTGGTCGGCGGGGACGCCGCGGGGATGTCCGCGGCGTCCCAGGCACGCCGGCTGAAGGGGCCGGGCGAGCTGGAGATCGTGGCGTTCGAACGCGGCCACTTCACCTCCTACTCGGCGTGCGGCATCCCCTACTGGGTGGGCGGCGAGGTCGACGACCGGGACCGGCTGATCGCCCGTACGCCCGAGGAGCACCGCGCGCGCGACATCGACCTGCGGATGCGCACCGAGGTGACGGAGATCGACGTCGCCGGCCGGCGGGTACGCGCGCGTGGCGTCGATTCCGGCGAGGAGTACTGGACGTCGTACGACCGGCTCGTGATCGCGACCGGTGCCCGGCCGGTGCGGCCCGAGATGCCGGGCGCGGACGCTCCCGGCGTGCACGGCGTGCAGACGCTCGACGACGGGCAGGCGCTGCTGGACACGCTGGCACGCACGCGTGGCCGCCGGGCGGTGGTCGTCGGCGCCGGGTACATCGGCGTGGAGATGGCCGAGGCGCTGATCCACCGCGGCTACGGGGTGACGGTCGTCAACCGCGGCCGGGAGCCGATGTCGACGCTCGATCCGGACATGGGCCGCCTGGTGCACGAGGCGATGGAGGGCCTCGGCATCACCATGGTGAACGACACGGAGGTCACCGAGGTCCGCACCGGCGACGACGGGCGGGTGAGCGCGGTGGTCACCCCGGACGCGGAGTACCCGGCGGACGTGGTGGTCCTCGGAATCGGGGTGAGCCCCGAGACGTCGCTGGCGCGGAAGGCCGGGCTGCCGGTCGGCGCGAGCGGCGGTCTGCTGACGGACCGGGCGATGCGGGTGCGCGGGCACGAGGACATCTGGGCGGGCGGCGACTGCGTCGAGGTCCTCGACCTGGTCTCCGGCCAGCTGAGGCACATCGCGCTCGGCACCCACGCCAACAAGCACGGCCAGGTCATCGGCACCAACGCGGGCGGCGGGTACGCCACCTTCCCGGGCGTCGTCGGCACGGCCGTCAGCAAGGTCTGCGACCTGGAGATCGCCCGCACCGGCCTGCGGGAGAAGGACGCGCGCCGGGTGGGCCTGGACTTCGTCGCGGTCACCATCGAGTCGACGAGCCGCGCGGGCTACTACCCGGACGCCTCCTCCATGACGGTGAAGATGCTCGCCGAGCGCCGCACGGGCAAGCTGCTGGGCGTGCAGATCGTCGGCCGCGAGGGCGCGGGCAAGCGCGTCGACATCGCGGCGGTCGCCCTGACCGCCGGTATGACGGTGGAACAGATGACGGCCCTTGACCTGGGCTACGCGCCGCCGTTCTCCCCGGTGTGGGACCCGGTGCTGGTGGCGGCGCGGAAGGCGGCGAGGGCGGTCCAGGACGGGGGCTGACCGCGCCGAGGGCTGACCGCGCCAGGGCCGACCCGCCGGTCAGGCGGTGCCGTTGATCAGGCGGTGCCGTTGATCCGGTCGATGGCCTGGCGGGCCTGTTCGCCCGGCGGCCGGGGCGGCAGCGACGACACGGGGGCCGGGACGGCGACCGCGGGCGGCTGCTCTCCGGCCGGTTTGGCGTGTGCCGCGCTCCGCACGGAGCGCAGCCGGTGGCTGACGGCCTCGTCCAGGGTCACCGGCCGCTGCCGCTGCGCGGCCAGCCGACCGGCCTCCTGGCCGAGCCGGGCGACGTCCTCCCAGGGCAGCCGCAGTACGAGGGCGATCTCCGCCTCGCCGTCCGGGGTGGCGTGCATCGCGGGAGTCGTCCGGTCGTTCATCGTCTGCTCCTCACCTCGCGGAGATCGCGTTCGCGTCGCGCGTCGCGGAGTCATACGCGGGCGACGGCGGCGGCGTTCAGCCCAGCCGCCGATTCGCCGACGGCGGGCCGGGCAGTAGTCATCCGTGGTCATCCCCGTCCATGACGTGAACCCCGTGCGCAGCACACCCTGGGTCACCTACGCGCTCATCGCCGCGAACCTCGCGGTCTTCCTCACCATGCCCGGCATGGCCGACTCGCTCACGGGAGGGGGCGGCCTGGCCCGGCAGTGCGGTCTCCAGGCGTACCTGGACCACTGGGCGGCCGTGCCGCAGGAGCTGATCCACCATCAGCTGCCCCGGCTCGTGCCGACCGGCGACACGGGGGTCGGCCCGCGCGGCCCCGGCTGCGTGATCGCCCCGCCGGACTACACCAAGTCACCCGAACTGAGCGTGCTGACCGCGATGTTCCTGCACGGCGGCTGGCTGCACCTGCTCGGCAACATGCTCTTCCTGTACATCTTCGGCAACAACGTCGAGGACCGCATGGGTCACCTGCGGTTCCTGCTCTTCTACGGCGTCTGCGGCTACGCGGCGACCTACGGCTTCGCGCTCCTGAACGCCGGCTCGGGCGCCCCGCTGATCGGCGCCTCGGGCGCGATCGCCGGTGTCCTCGGCGCGTACCTGGTGCTGTACCCCAGGGCCCGCGTCTGGGTCCTCGTCCCGTTCCTGGTCTTCCTGCCGCTGCGTCTGCCGGCCTGGCTCGTGCTGGGCTTCTGGTTCGTGCTCCAGGCGTTCTACTCCTCCGGCGGCGCCGTCTCCGACGCGGGCACGGTGGCGTACGTGGCCCACGTGGCCGGCTTCGTGGCGGGCATACTGATCGGCTGGCCCCTCCGGAAGGGGACGCCGCCGCCTCCCGAGCCCCCGGGCATCCTGTTCGGGCGGCGGGCGCGGCGTCGGCGGTGAGACCTCGGTCTCCCCCGCCCCCGCCCCCGACCCGGGCCGGGGCGCGGTCTCAGCGTGCCGTGCGCGTGTGCACGTCCTCCACGAGCCGTGTCAGCGCGTCCGGATCGGTGGTCGGCAGGACGCCGTGGCCGAGGTTGAAGACGTGGCCCTCCAGGCCGGCGGCCGCGTCGAGGATCTCGCCGGTCTTGGCCTCGACGGCCTCGCGGGAGGAGAAGAGGACGGCCGGGTCGAGGTTGCCCTGGAGCGCCTTGCCGGGGCCGACGCGGCGGGCGGCCTCGTCCAGCGGGACGCGCCAGTCGACGCCCACGACGTCCGCGCCCGCCTCGCCCATGAGGCCGAGCAGCTCACCGGTGCCGACGCCGAAGTGGATACGGGGGACGCCGTACCCGGCGACCGCCTCGAAGACCTTCGTGGAGGCCGGCATGACGGAGCGGCGGTAGTCGGCGGGGGCGAGCGCGCCGACCCAGGAGTCGAAGAGCTGCACGGCGCTGGCGCCGGCCTCGATCTGCACCTTCAGGAAGGCGCCGGTGATCTCGGCGAGGCGGTCGAGCAGGTCGGCCCAGAGCTGCGGGTCGCCGTACATGAGCGCCTTGGTGTGCTCGTGGTTGCGGGACGGGCCGCCCTCCACGAGGTAGCTCGCGAGGGTGAAGGGGGCGCCCGCGAAGCCGATGAGGGGGGTCTCGCCGAGTTCGGCGGTGAGCAGCTTGATCGCCTCGGTGACGTAGGAGACGTCCTCGGGGGTCAGGTCGCGCAGCCGGGCGAGGTCGGCGCGGGTGCGGACGGGCTTCTCGACGACGGGGCCGACGCCCGGCTTGATGTCGAGGTCGATGCCGATGGCCTTGAGCGGGACGACGATGTCGCTGAAGTAGATCGCCGCGTCCACGCCGTGCCGGCGGACCGGCTGGAGGGTGATCTCGGTGACCAGCTCGGGCCGCATGCAGGACTCCAGCATGGGGATGCCCTCGCGCACCTTGCGGTACTCGGGGAGCGAGCGCCCGGCCTGCCGCATGAACCAGACGGGGGTGTGCGGCACCGGCTCACGCCTGCACGCCCTGAGGAACGCGGAGTCGTACGTGGCGGTCGGCGGCTTGCCCGCGGGGCTCTGGTTGGCAGTCACGACGGCAAGTCTCGCACGCCCCGGCGACCGCTCCGGACCGCGGGGGCGCACCGGGGCGGGCGGCTCCAGGACCGCGCCCGGACCGCGCGCCGCCCTCCCGTCCGCGCGCCACGTGATCCGGACATCGCACCCTCGCGCGGGTGTCCTCCCTGCGCCGGGGGCCCGTTCCGCTTAATCTTCCCCGCATGGCTGCGGCTCAGGGACGACTGTCGGACGGCACGGGCGGAATGGACGAACCTACGAAGACCGAAGACGGTACGGAGAGCGGCCGGCGCCCGGAGGATGCGGCCCCGCCGCCGTTCCGGGCCGCCGTCGAGGCGTTGCGGGGCGCGCGGCTGCGCCCCCAGATCGAGGTGGACCCGACGCCCCCGCCGCAGCGGCTCGCGCCCTACGCGTACGCGCTGGAGGCCGCGGTCGTCGACGGGGACGAGGACCTGGCGGACGGGCGCCTGGTGCTGCTGCACGATCCGGCCGGGCACGACGCCTGGCAGGGGACCTTCCGGCTGGTGACGCTGGTGCGCGCGGAGCTGGAGCCGGAGATGGCCGCCGATCCGCTGCTGCCGGAGGTGTGCTGGAGCTGGCTCACCGGCGCGTTGCAGGCGCGCGGGCTGGCTCCCGGTGAGCCCAGCGGAACGGTGACGCGTGCCGGCTCGCACTACTTCGGCGGTCTCGCCGCGCGGCCCGCCGCCTCGCAGATCGAGATCCGCGCCTCGTGGACGCCGCGGGAGGGGCTGGGCGGGGTGCCGGACACCGCCGCGCACCTGGGCGCGTGGTGCGATCTGCTGGCGCAGGTCGGCGGACTGCCGCCGGCCGGTCCCGGCGACGCCTCGGTGGTCACGCTGCCGCAGCGCCGGGGGCCGCACTCCCGCTAGACGCACATATCGAGATAAAGAGGGCACGGCCACGCCGTGCCCTCTCTTTTTTGCTCCGATCGAGTGCAGTCACTTTGTCGATACGGCCACTTTCGAGCGCGTAACGACGCAGAGCGAAACCGTTCGGTCTTCGAATGATCGACCACCTGTCCGAATTGCTCGGATTGTTACTCACCAGATCGTGATCATTCCCTAAAGGCGGACGGGTCCGGTGCCGAAGACGACTGTGACCTTGAAAGCACGGTTCGTCCCGGCTTCTTCCCCACAGCCGGCCCCGTCGTCCCCGCACCCAGGAGGCCTGGTGTCCGTTCTCCTCGAGCAGCCCGCAAGCCTGGTCGCCTACCGCCCGAACAAGCCGACCGCCATGGTGGTCGTGGCCGACCCCCGCGTCCGTTCCACCGTCACCCGCCACCTGTGGGCGCTCGGTGTGCGCGACGTCATCGAGGCCTCGTCCGTCGCGGAGGCTCGTCCCCGCATCGGCAACCCCCGCGACATCTGCGTCGCCGACGTCCATCTCCCCGACGGCTCCGGCCTGACCCTGCTGTCGGAGACCCGTGCCGCGGGCTGGCCCAACGGGCTGGCCCTCTCCGCCGCCGACGACATCGGCGCCGTACGCAACGCCCTCGCCGGCGGTGTGAAGGGTTACGTCGTCACCGGCACCCGTACCAACGTCGGGCTCCCCACCCGTCCCGGTGCGGCTCCCATCGGCGCCGCCGCCGCCCGTCTCCACCGCCGTCCCCCGGGTGCCCCGAGCCACCCGGGCGGCTACCGCGAACTGTCCGGCCGCGAGGTCGAGGTGCTCCGGCTGGTCGCCGAAGGCCAGTCCAACAAGGCGATCGGCGTCTCCATGGGCCTGTCCGCCCTGACCGTCAAGAGCCACCTCGCCCGCATCGCCCGCAAGCTCGGCACGGGTGACCGCGCCGGCATGGTCGCGGTCGCGCTGCGCACGGGCATCATCCACTGATCCGACCCGCCCTCGACCCGGCGCCCGCCGACGGAACGTTCCGTCGGCGGGCGTTCCGCGTGTCCGCGGGCATCCGCGCGTGGAGATCGTCCGGGTGCGGAAGTCGGAGGATGTGAAAAATCAGCACACGGGTGAGGGGACCTGATAAAACTTCGCACTGACGAGCGACACCTGTCGACCCTCATGGTCCCTGCGCCCCGAACGGAGCCCCCATCGTGCCGAAGTCCCCCTCCGCCCTGCCCATCTGGGGACTCGCGGCCGTGGCCGCCGCCGCGCTGCTGGTGGGCTGCTCCTCGTCGGAGCCCAAGATCTCCAAGGGCGAGGTGGAGGACACGGTGGCCGAGAAGCTCGCCGCCCAGATGAACCAGCCGAAGCCGGACATCGCCTGCCCCGAGGATCTCGCCGGCGAGGTCGGCACCACGATGCGGTGCGAGCTGACCGCGACCGACGGCAGCACCATCGGGCTGACCGTCAAGGTGACCTCCGTCGAGGACGACACCGTCAAGTACGACATCGAGGTCGACGAGTCGGCCTCCTGAGCCGGACCGGAACGGCTCCCGCGCGGGGCCATGGGGGATGCTGTCGCCATGAGTGGAACCGAAGCGGTCGTGATCCTGCTGTGGTGGAGCGGCGTCGCGGCGCTGGTCTTCTGGACGAGGAGACGCAAGGCACGCAAGAAGAGCGAGCAGCGGGACTCTTACGGGGAGTTGCGGTCCTTTGCCGAGGGGCGGGGATGGAGGTACGACGAGGTCGTACCGGGACTCGTCGACACGTACAAGGGGAACGGGCCGTTCTGGCGCTGGACCAGCGGCGTCCCGGCGGACCATGTCGTCAGCGGCGCCCATGGCGGGTTCGGCTTCCGCGCGTTCGAGACTCAGTTCGGCGGCGACGCCCTCGAAGCGAACGAGCACGTCCACGTCCTCTCCGTCTGTGTTCTTGACCTGGGTGTGGACGTCCCGGACCTGCGCGTCTACCGCGACGGCTGGTTCGACACCCTCGTACGGGGACGAGCCATGACCGTGGGCATCCCGCAGTTGGACAAGGACTTCCACATCGTCTCCCGCGACGAGGAACGCGCCCGGACCCTGCTGCTCGGCGGCCTGGCGGAGTTCCTCGTCTCCGACGGACGCGCCGCGAAGTCTCCGCTCCACCTGTCCGGCGGCCGTCTGTTCACCTGGCGCGAGGAGACCCGGCTGAGCACTGAGACGCTGAGCGAGTGTCTTGAGTATCTCGCCGACACTGTCGGCCACCTGGGGGTCACGGCACCCGACCAGCCCACGCAGACTCCGTAGATCAGTACGTGAAAATGGGGGAAAGTTGAGCCAGTTCGATGTCGAACCGTCCGAACTGCGGTCGGCCGCCGACAAGATCAGAGACGCGGCGGGCCGCAGCGACAACATCAAGCTCGACGAACTCGGCAAGTCCGCCGACGACTTCGGTCACGGCGACGCGGCCGAGGAGTTCGGCCGGCTGATGGCCACCTGGACCGAGGCCATCAAGAGTCCGATGAAGGAAGACGCGGACAACTCGGCGGACAAACTGGACGCGAACGCCGCGTCCTACGAACTCGCCGAGCGGCAGAACCAGAACAAGCTCTCCGGGCCCGCCGTCGTCGGCCCCGGCATCAACTGACGGGGAACCATGGCGGCACGACTTGGCGAGACACGGGACCCGCGCGCGCTGATCCCGGGCAACCCGTCGAAACTCAGCGGCGACGCGGACCGGCTCGACGGCCATGCGCAGACCCTCGACGGCATCGGTGCCGACCTGGGCGGCGTCCGCGTGCCCGGCTGGCAGGGCGAGGCGAGCGACGCCTTCTGGGAGGACTTCTCCGACCAGAAGAAGAAGTGGTACCACGGCTCGGACTCGCTCAGCGCCGCCGCGGTGGCGCTGCGGGACTACGCCGGGGTCCTGGAATGGGCCCAGGGCCAGGCCGAGCAGGCTATTTCGCTGTATCAGTCGGGCGACGAGAGCGGTGGCGAGCAGCTCCTGCAGACGGCACGCTCCCGCGTGGAGTCCGCGGGCGACACGGCGGCCGGGAAGTTCAAGGCACAGGGCGGCGGGGGCGACGACGCGCCCGACTGGCTCTTCTGGGCCTCCGAGGCAGCGCAGGACGAGTCGCCCCTGACAACGCGACAGCTGGCTGAACGGGCGACCGAGATGCGGCCCGGGAGAGCCTGGGGCGAGCACAAGAACCTGTCCCAGGAGCAGCGGGACGCGCTCCGCGCGGGCAAGGGCCCCGGCGTAGCCGTAGCCGGCCCCTCCGTCTCCGGCGACGCCAGTGTCTGGGGTGCCGAGGCCAAGGGGCACGGCTCCTTCGCGGGCGGTGACGTCTCCGGTACCGCCGGTGTCAACCTGCTCGGCGTCGAGGGCTCCGCCGGGGTCGGTCTCATGGACGGCAACGCCACCGCGCAGGCGTCGGGCAAGGCGTACCTCGCCCAGGCGTCGGCCGACGGCAAGTACGAGGCCGGCTGGCTGGCGGCCTCCGGCAAGGCGACGGGCTTCGTGGGGGCCGAGGCGGGCGTCACGGGCAGTGTCGGCACGGACGGCGTCCACGCCGGCGGCACGGCATTCGCCGGCGCCAAGGCGACGGCGGAGGCGCACGCCTCGGTCGCCGGTATCGGTGTCGGCGGCGTGGCGGAGGGGTGGGCCGGCGCGGGCGCCGAGGCCCACTTCGACGCCGGCATGAAGGACGGCAAGTTCGTCATAGGCGGCGACCTCGGCGTCGGCCTCGGTCTCGGCGGCAAGGTCGGCGCGCAGGTCGAGATCGATCCGGGCGCGGTCACCGACGCGGCCGGCGACGCGTGGGACGCGATCGGGGACTGGTTCGACTGACCCGCCGCCACGGGGAGCCCTCCGCCGGCCCCTCGTCCCGTACCGTCGGAAAAATCCGTACCGCGAGGAGTTGATCCACCATGCCGGGCACGCTTCCGGTACCCCTTGAGATCGAGTTGCCGCAGGGCTGGCAGTCGGCGCCGCCGGACGAGGTCGGCGCCCCGCAGGCCGCCTTCGTCGCGCTGCACACGGCCTCCCGGGGGCAGGGCTTCATGCCCAACATCACGGTCTCCGGTCACACCGTCGGCTCCTCGGCGAGCCTGCACGGTCTCGCCGAGGAGTCGGTGCGGCGGCTGCGGGAGAACGTCGGTCCCGTCGACGTCGTCAAGCGGACCGAGGTCGGCACCTCCCCGGCGCCGGGCTTCATCGACGCGCCCGGGATCGTCCAGAACGTGCTGATCCGGGCCACCGTCAACGGGGAGCCGATGGAACTGGCGCAGAGCCAGTTCATCCTGCTCCTCGAGAACAAGCGGCAGCGCGGTGAGCGCGTCCAGATCGAGGTGGCGCTGACGGCGCGGAAGAGCCGGCTCCAGGAGGTCCTCGGCGACTTCCAGAGCTTCGTCTCCACGCTGCGCCCGGCCGCCGCGGCCGCCGGGGGCTGAGGGAGCGCGGGCGGCCGCCCGGGGCCGTGGGAGACCCGGGTGGCCGAGAACCACCGCTCGGCCCTGACCTGCACCGAAGGACGTTCCCGCAGGTCAGCGCGGTTATGTCCAGAACGCGAAGGTCAGCCGCTCGCCCGTACGGATACCCTTGACAGGTGACCGACGCCCACGAAACCGCAGCAGACCGTTCACTGCGCACCACCGGAGGCGCTCCTCCGGACGAGACCGGAACTTCTGCTACGGAGGCGCCGATCCCCTTGCTGGAGCCACGGGAGGGTATTCCGCCGGTGGTGGCCGGTGCGGACGCGCTCGCCGAGGTGATCGCCGCGTTCGCCGCCGGGAGCGGTCCCGTCGCCGTGGACGCCGAGCGGGCCTCCGGTTACCGGTACGGGCAGCGGGCCTATCTGGTGCAGCTGCGCCGGGAGGGCGCGGGCACCGCGCTGATCGACCCCGTGGCCTGCCCCGACCTGTCGGGCCTCGGTGAGGTGCTGAAGGACACCGAGTGGGTGCTGCACGCCGCGACCCAGGACCTGCCCTGTCTGCGGGAGATAGGGATGGTGCCGACGCGGCTCTTCGACACCGAGCTGGCCGGGCGGCTCGCCGGGTTCCCGCGGGTCGGGCTCGGGGCCATGGTCGAGGGCGTGCTCGGCTTCGTCCTGGAGAAGGGGCACTCCGCCGTCGACTGGTCCACCCGCCCGCTGCCCGAGCCCTGGCTGCGGTACGCCGCCCTCGACGTGGAGCTCCTCGTCGACCTGCGGGACGCGCTGGAGAAGGAGCTGGACCGGCAGGGCAAGCTGGAGTGGGCCCGGCAGGAGTTCGACGCCATCGCCTCCGCGCCGCCGGCCGAGCCGCGCAAGGACCCCTGGCGGCGTACCTCGGGCATGCACAAGGTGCGCAGGCGGCGTCAGCTCGCCGTGGTCCGGGAGCTGTGGCAGACCCGGGACCGGGTCGCGCGGCGCCGGGACGTCTCGCCGGGCAAGGTGATCGGGGACTCGGCCATCGTGGAGGCGGCGCTCGCGTTGCCGCCCAACGTGCACGCCCTCGCCCAGCTCGGCGGCTTCGGGCGGGTCAACCGCCGGCAGCTGGAGCAGTGGCAGGCGGCCGTCGACCGGGCGAAGGAGCTGTCGGAGGCGCAACTCCCGCAGCCGGGGCAGCCGGTGACCGGTCCCCCGCCGCCGCGGGCCTGGGCCGACAAGGACCCGGTGGCCGCGGCCCGGCTCTCCGCGGCGCGCGCCGCGGTGACGGCGCTGGCCGAGGAGCTGAACATGCCGCAGGAGAACCTGATCACGCCGGACACCGTGCGCCGGGTCTGCTGGGAGCCGCCGGCGCCGGTGGACGCGGACGCGGTGGGCGCCGCGCTGGCCGCGCACGGGGCGCGGCCCTGGCAGGTCGAGCAGGTGACGCCCGTCCTCGTGGCGGCGTTGGCCAAGGGTGCCTGAGCGCCGCTCCGGTCCTCACTTCGTCGCTCCGCGCGTGAAGCCGTTGTAGATGAATCGCTGGAGGAAGAGGAAGACGATCAGTGTCGGCAGGATGACCAGGACGGCACCTGCCGAGATCGTCTCCCAGTGGGCTCCGAAGGGACCCTTGAAGCGGAACAGCGACGTCGAGATCACGCCAAGATCCTCGGAGGGGAGATAGAGGAAGGGGATGTAGAAGTCGTTGTACACGGTGATCCCCTTCACGATCACGACGGTCGCGATCGCCGGTTTCAGCAGCGGGAAAATGATCTTCCGGTAGATCGTGAAGGCGTTGGCGCCCTCCACCCGGGCCGACTCGTCCAGCGAGATCGGGATGGACCGGATGAACTGAAGGAAGATGTAGATCGACACGATGTCGGTGCCCATGTAGAGCAGGATCGGCGCCCACAGGCTGTCGAACATGCCGAGGCTGTTGACGATCTGGAAGGTCGCCACCTGGGTGGTGACGCCCGGGACCAGCGCGGCGACCAGGAAGAGCGCCAGCACCGCCTTCTTCATCCGGAAGGCGAAGCGGTCGATCGCGTACGCCGCCATCGACCCGATGATCACCGTCCCGCCGATGGCGAAGACCAGCACGAAGGCGGTGTTGCCGAAGGCGCTGAGCATCCGGCCGTCGCGGAACGCCGTCACGTAGTTGTCGAGGTGGAACGGGTCGTCGGGCAGGGCGAGGGCGCCCGAGCCGTCCGCCATCTCCCCGGAGCTCTTCAGCGAGGTCAGGAAGACGACGGTGAGCGGCAGCAGCACGACGAGGGTCGCGCCGATCAGCGACAGGTACACCAGGGTGCGGGCCACGGCGCGGCGGGTCATACGGGCTCCACCTTCCGGTCGGGGTCGTCGGGGACGAGGCGCCGCTGCACCCAGGTCACCGCCAGGACGATCAGCAGCAGGACGACGGCCGCCGCGGAGGCGAGCCCCGTCTTGTTGAACTGGAAGGCAAGCTTCACCGTCTGGATCACGAAGGTCTCGGTGCCGGTCGCGCCGCCGGTCATGATGTACGGGATCTCGAAGACCGCCAGCGAGCCGGAGACGGAGAGGATGACGGTGAGGCCGATCACCGGCCGGATGCTGGGCGCGATGATGTGGCGGAACTGCTGCCACCGGTTGGCGCCGTCCAGCTCGGCCGCCTCGTACAGCTCGCCCGGGATGGACTGGATCGCGCCGAGGAAGAGCACGAAGTTCAGTCCCGTGTAGCGCCAGACCGAGACCCCCGCCAGCGACACATTGGCCGACGTGGACGTCCCGAGCCAGGCGCGGTCGCCGTCGTAGCCGAAGAGGTCGAGGACCGAGTCGAGGGTGCCGCCGTCCTGGAAGAAGTAGAGGAAGACGAAGCCGATCGCGACGCCGTTGATCAGGTACGGGAAGAACAGCACCCCTTTGAAGAAGTTCCGGAAGCGGACGTCGAAGCTGAGGACCGTCGCGAAGTAGAGCGCGGCGGCGATCTGCACCACGGACGCGGCGAGGTAGTAGCCGCTGACGAAGAAGACCCGGAAGAGGTCCTCGCGGGTGAAGATCTCGGCGTAGTTGCCCGCGCCGGTGAAGGCCAGTTCGGGGCTGACGCCGTCCCAGTCGGTGAAGCTGTACGCGATCATGTTGGCGATCGGCGCGTAGGTGAAGACGATCAGCAGGGCCAGCGGGGCGAGCAGGAACAGCCAGGGGGTCGGGCGCCACCGCCGGGCCGCGCGGCGCGCGGGCGGTCCCCGGCGAGCAGCGGGTC
>NZ_JAVRHI010000497.1:0-4168 GCF_034105845.1 Streptomyces sp. CRN 30
CGGCGCCGGCCGTGCCGGCGCCGGACTTCGACCGACAGGGCGCCCGGGGGGACGGGACGGACAGGGCGCCCGGGAGGACCGGGGCCCCCGGCCCTCAGCCGAAGACGGCCAGGCTCTTCGCCTTGCCCCGCTCCTCCTCGACCAGCGCGAGCAGCGTCCCGTCGGAGCCGAAGACGGCCACCGCGCCCACGCCGGCGTACTCCTCCGGCATCTCCAGCCGCACGCCGTTGGCGAGCAGCCGGGCGCGGCGGGTGTCGACGTCCCACCGGGGGAACGCCGCGCCGGCCGCCTCCGCGACCGGCATGACGGTCAGCTCCTGCTGGTGCCCGTCCAGCGTCTTGGCCGCGTCCAGCCGGTAGGGGCCGACCCGGGTGCGGCGCAGCGCCGTCAGGTGGCCGCCGACGCCGAGCCCGGCGCCGAGGTCGCGGGCGAGGGCGCGGATGTACGTACCGGAGGAGCAGACCACCGAGACGACCAGGTCCTGGACGGGGGTGCCGTCCTCGGCGGTGTCCTCGCGGACGTCGTACACGGTGAAGGAGGAGACGGTGACCGGCCGGGCCGGGATCTCGAACTCCTCGCCCTCGCGCGCCCGCTTGTAGGAGCGCACGCCGTTGATCTTGATGGCGCTGACCTTCGAGGGGACCTGCATGATCGCGCCGGTCAGTTCGGCGATCCCCGCGTCGATGGCGTCCCGGGTGACCTTCGAGGCGTCCGTCGACCCCGTGATCTCGCCCTCGGCATCGTCGGTCAGGGTCGTCTGGCCGAGCCGGACGGTCCCCACGTACTCCTTCTCGGTGAGGGCGAGGTGCCCGAGGAGCTTGGTGGCGCGCTCCACACCGAGGACCAGGACGCCGGTCGCCATCGGGTCCAGGGTGCCCGCGTGCCCGACGCGCCGCGTGCGGGCGATGCCCCGCATCTTCGCGACGACGTCGTGCGAGGTGAAGCCCGACGGCTTGTCGACGATGACAAGGCCGTCGGGCGTGGTGTGCTTGTCGGTCATTTAGCGGTGTCGTCCGTCTCGTCGGCCGCGGCGTCCTCGTCGGCCTCGCCCGGCTTGCGGTACGGGTCCGCCTCACCGGCGTAGTCGGCGCCCGCGGACACCTCGCGCACCTTGGCGTCGGACTGCCGCGCCTTGTCGAGGAGGTCCTCGATGTTGCGGGCGGTGTCCGGCAGGGCGTCCATGACGAAGGCGAGGGTCGGGGTGAACTTCACGCCCGCCGCCTTGCCGACCTCGGAGCGCAGGATGCCCTTGGCGCTCTCCAGGCCCGCCGCGGCGGCCGCCCGCTCCTCGTCGTCGCCGTACACCGTGTAGAAGACGGTCGCCTCCCGGAGGTCACCCGTGACCCGGGTGTCCGTGATGGTGACGTGGGTGCCGAGCCGCGGGTCCTTGATCCCGCGCTGCAGCTTCTGGGCCACCACTTCCCGGATGAGGTCCGCCAGCCTCTTGGCCCGCGCGTTGTCGGCCACTGGTCCGTCTCCCGTTCTTTCCTGATCTCTGTGTTTCTCTGGATCTCTGTGTTCTGCTGGGTCAGTCGTCGTCGCCGTGGAAGCGCCGTCTGACCGACAGCAGTTCCACCTCGGGGCGGCCGGCGACCAGCCGCTCGCACCGGTCCAGTACGTCGCTCAGGTGCCCCGCGTCGCCGGACACCATGGCCAGTCCGACGACCGCCCGCCGGTGGAGGTCCATGTGGTCCACCTCGGCCGCGCTCACCGCGTACTTCCGCTGGAGCTCGGCGACGATCGGGCGGACCACGGACCGCTTCTCCTTCAGCGAATGTACGTCGCCGAGGAGCAGGTCGAAGGAGAGCGTCCCCACATACATGTGTAACCGGTTCACCCGCCGGTCCGGGATAGATGGCCCCGCCATGCGTACGGCGGGGACATCAGAACCGTACAACGAACGGCCGGGGCCGATCGACGGATATTGCTCTCCGCCGACCGGCCCCGGACCGCACCGTCTGAAGAAGACGGGGTGGTTACACCCGCGGCTTCTCGCGCATCTCGTACGTCGCGATGACGTCGTCGACCTTGATGTCGTTGAAGTTTCCGAGGTTGATACCGCCCTCGAAGCCTTCGCGGATCTCGGTGACGTCGTCCTTGAAGCGACGCAGACCGTCGATGTTGAGGTTCTCCGCGATGACCTTGCCGTCGCGGAGGAGGCGCGCCTTGGTGTTGCGCTTGACCTCGCCGGAGCGGATGAGGACACCCGCGATGTTGCCCAGCTTGGACGAGCGGAAGACCTCGCGGATCTCCGCCGTGCCCAGCTCGACCTCTTCGTACTCCGGCTTGAGCATGCCCTTGAGGGCCGCCTCGATCTCCTCGATCGCCTGGTAGATGACCGAGTAGTACCGGACGTCCACACCCTCGCGCTCGGCCATCTGCGCGGCACGCCCGGCGGCGCGCACGTTGAAGCCGATCACGATGGCGTCGGAGCCCATCGCCAGGTCGATGTCGGACTCCGTGACCGCACCGACGCCGCGGTGCAGGACGCGGATGTCGACCTCTTCGCCGACGTCCAGCTGGAGCAGGGAGGACTCCAGGGCCTCGACGGACCCGGAAGCGTCACCCTTGATGATGAGGTTGAGCTGCTGGACCTCGCCGGCCTTGAGCACCTTGTCCAGGTCCTCGAGGGAGACGCGGCGCGTGCGCTTGGCGAACGCGGCGTTCCGCTCACGGGCGGCGCGCTTCTCCGCGATCTGACGGGCCGTACGGTCCTCGTCCACCACGATGAAGTTGTCACCGGCGCCCGGGACGTTGGTCAGGCCCAGGACCTGGACCGGCGTCGAGGGACCGGCCTCGGCGACGTTGTTGCCGTTGTCGTCGAGCATGGCGCGGACGCGGCCGTAGGCGTCGCCCACCACCATCGTGTCGCCGACCCGCAGGGTGCCTCGCTGGACGAGGACCGTCGCCACGGCACCACGGCCGCGGTCGAGACGGGACTCGATCGAGATGCCCTGCGCGTCCTGCGTCGGGTTGGCCCGCAGGTCGAGCGAGGCGTCGGCGGTCAGGACGACCGCTTCGAGCAGCGAGTCGATGTGCAGACCCTGCTTGGCGGAGATGTCGACGAACATGGTGTCGCCGCCGTACTCCTCGGCCACCAGGCCGTACTCGGTCAGCTGACCGCGCACCTTGGTCGGGTCGGCACCCTCGACGTCGATCTTGTTGACCGCGACCACGATCGGGACGTCGGCCGCCTTCGCGTGGTTGAGCGCCTCGACCGTCTGCGGCATGACGCCGTCGTTGGCCGCGACGACCAGGATCGCGATGTCGGTCGAACGCGCACCGCGGGCACGCATGGCGGTGAACGCCTCGTGACCCGGGGTGTCGATGAAGGTGATCTTGCGCTCTTCGTCGTTGACCTCGGTCGCGACCTGGTAGGCACCGATGTGCTGGGTGATGCCGCCGGCCTCGCCCGCGATGACGTTCGTCTTGCGGATGGCGTCGAGCAGTCGGGTCTTACCGTGGTCGACGTGACCCATGACGGTCACGACCGGCGGACGGACGACCAGGTCCTCCTCGGAGCCCTCGTCCTCGCCGAACTCCAGGTCGAAGGATTCGAGCAGCTCGCGGTCCTCCTCCTCCGGGCTGACGATCTGAACTGTGTAGTTCATCTCGCCCGCGAGGAGCTGGAGCGTCTCGTCGGAGACGGACTGGGTCGCGGTGACCATCTCGCCGAGGTTCATCATGACCGCGACGAGCGACGCCGGGTTGGCGTTGATCTTCTCCGCGAAGTCGGTGAGCGACGCACCGCGCGACAGGCGAATGGCCTCGCCGTTGCCGCGGGGCAGCATCACGCCGCCGACCGACGGGGCCTGCATGGCCTCGTACTCCTGGCGCCTCTGCCGCTTCGACTTGCGACCGCGGCGCGCGGGACCGCCGGGACGACCGAAGGCGCCCTGCGTGCCGCCACGGCCACCCGGACCGCCGGGACGGCCACCGAAGCCGGGACGGCCACCGCCGCCGCCGAAGCCGCCGCCACCACCGGGACGACCGGCGAAACCGCCGCCGCCGCCGGGACGACCGGCACCGCCGCCGCCACCGGGACGACCGGCGAAGCCGCCGCCGCCACCGGGACGACCGCCGCCGCCGGGACGACCGGCACCGGCCGGGCCTCGGCCACCGCCGGGGCCACCGCCGGGACGCGGGCCGGCAGCCGGACGCTGCGGCA
>NZ_JAVRHI010000498.1:0-18694 GCF_034105845.1 Streptomyces sp. CRN 30
CGCCGCCGACCGCGCCGCCCGCTCCGTGCACGAGCGCGTCGCCGCGCTCCGCCGCAGCACCGCACGGGGCGAGGCCGACCTGCGCTCCCTGGTCGAAACGCTTCGCCGCGGGGAGAGCCCGCCCCAGCGCAAGCCGCGCGGCGGGCCACCGGACGACGCCGACGAATTCGAACTGCTCGCCGCCGATCTCTCCCGCGCGCACGACGGAGCCGTCGCCGCCGTCGTGCGGGCCGCCCAGCTCTCCAGCCACACGGGCAGCGAACAGAAGCTGGAGGTCTTCGTCAACCTCGCCCGGCGCCTGCAGTCCCTGGTGCACCGGGAGATCTCCACCCTGGACGAGCTGGAGAACGAGATGGAGGACCCCGAACTCCTCAAGGGCCTCTTCCACGTCGACCACCTCGCCACCCGCATCCGCCGCCACGCCGAGAACCTCGCCGTGCTCGGCGGCGCCGTCTCCCGCCGCCAGTGGAGCAACCCGGTCCCCATGACCGAGGTGCTGCGCTCGGCCATCGCCGAGGTGGAGCAGTACTCACGGGTGCGTCTCGTCCCGCCCGTCGAGGGCACCCTGCGCGGCCACGCCGTCGCCGACGTCATCCACCTGCTGGCCGAACTGGTCGAGAACGCCACGGTGTTCTCCGCCCCCGACACCCAGGTGCTGCTCCGCGCCGACCTGGTCACCGCCGGGCTCGCCGTCGAGGTCGAGGACCGCGGCCTCGGGATGCCGGTGAACGAGCAGCACCGGATGAACGCCCTGCTGGCCGACCCCGACCAGGTCAACGTCGCCCGGCTGCTGGCCGACGGGCGCATCGGCCTGTTCGTCGTCTCCCAGCTCGCCAAGCGGCACGGCATCGGCGTGCGGTTGCAGACCAACATCTACGGCGGCGTCCAGGCCGTCCTGGTCGTGCCGCAGGCACTGCTGGGCACGGCACCCGACCCCTCCGGGACCGCGGTGACGCCGCAGGACGGTGTCGGCGGGCACCTGACGGCCGCGGGCGTGACACCGGCACCCGTACGGGCGGCGGTCGCACCACCGCCCACGCCCACGCCCACGTCCGTGCCTGTGCCCGAATCCGCGCCCGTGGGGTCGGAGGCCGGGACCGTGGGGCCCGAGGCCGGGACCGTGGGGTCCGAGGCCGGGACCGCCGGGTTCGTCCCGGCGCCACCGAACGGCGTCCCGCGCGCCGCGGGGCCGCGCAACGACGTTCCGCACGCCACCCGGCCACGGGACACGGCGTCCCCCGGCGCGCCCGCACCGTTGCCGGTGCGAGGTGACGCGGGTTCCTCGGGCGGACCCGCGCCGTTGCCCGTGCGCGGTGCGCGCGGTGCGCGGCCCACGCCCGCCGAGGCCGTCCCCGGCATCCGCCCCGACGACCGGGCGCTGGTCGGCGAGCACACCGCCGCGCCCCCCGTACCGCGCCACTCCGCCGTGCGCGGCACCATGGGCAAGCCCCGGCTGCCCCGCCGCCGCGCGCAGGAGCACCTCGTGCCCCAGCTCCGCGAGGGGCCCGCGCCCCGCCCGGACAACGACCGGCCCGTCGGTCACGACCCCGGACTCATGGCCGCCTTCCAGCGCGGCATCGGCCTCGCCGAGGCGCAGCAGCGTCTGGAGCCCGGCCCGGCACCCGCACCGGCACCCGCACCCGCACCGGCACCGGCACACGACTGGCGGACGGCGGGACCCGCCGGACCGGAAGCGGCACCTCCCGGACCGGCCGCCGCCCCCGCCTCCGCTCCCACACCGCTCCCCATCGACCTCCGGAACGTGACCCGCATGAGCGAAGCACGTTCCGACCGCACCGCCCGGCCCGACGGAAGCGCACCGGCCGGATGACCATGCCCCTGCCCACCCCCACACCCCGCGCTTGCGCAGACCTTCGTACCCCAAGGAGTCGATCCACCATGGCGAGCGATGCGCCCACCGGCCATGTATCCGATCTCGACTGGCTGATGAGCGGCCTCGTGCAGCGCGTGCCGCACACGACCAGCGCCGTGCTCCTGTCCTGCGACGGGCTGGTGAAGTCCGTCCACGGCCTCGACGCCGACAGCGCCGACCACATGGCCGCCCTGGCCTCGGGCCTCTACTCCCTCGGCCGCAGCGCCGGCGTCCGCTTCGGCGACGGCGGCGACGTGCGGCAGGTCGTCGTCGAACTCGACTCGACCCTGCTGTTCGTCACCACCGCCGGCTCCGGCACCTGCCTCGCCGTGATGGCCGGCCGCGACGCCGACGCCGCCGTCCTCGGCTACGAGATGGCCATGCTGGTCAAGAGCGTCCGCCCGTACCTGGTCACCGCGCCCCGGCAGCACGCCGTAGAGCCCCCGGCCTCCCCGGCGATGAGGCCTTGAGCGTGGCGACGGCCGGCGACGGGCCGTGGCTCGACGACGCGGCCGGGCGCCTCGTGCGCCCCTTCACGGTCAGCAACGGCCGCACCCGGCCCACCGTCGCCCTCGACCTGATGTCGCAGGTGATGGTCACCGGGGCCACCCCGCTCGGCTACCTCGGCCCGGAGCACACCCAGGCGCTCGACCTGTGCCGCACCCCGCTTCCGGTCGCCGAGGTCGCGGCCCACCTGCGGCTGCCGGTCGGGGTCACCAAGGTGCTGCTGTCCGACCTCGTCGACTGCGGCGCGCTGACCACCAAGCCACCCGCCACGTTCCACCACAACCCCACGGACCGGGCCCTTCTGGAGGCAGTGCTCGATGGACTACGACGACAGCTCTGAACTCGACGCGACAGCCGCCGACCCGTTCCCCACCGCCCTGAAGATCCTGGTCGCGGGCGGGTTCGGCGTCGGCAAGACGACCTTCGTCGGCGCGGTCAGCGAGATCGCGCCGCTCAGCACCGAGGAACTGCTCACCACGGTCAGCGCCGCGACCGACAACCTCGACGGGATCGAGAACAAACTGGAAACCACCGTGGCCATGGACTTCGGCCGCATCACCCTCGACCCGCAGCACGTGCTGTACCTGTTCGGCACCCCCGGACAGGAACGGTTCTGGTTCATGTGGGACGAACTGTGCGAGGGCGCGCTCGGCGCGGTCGTCCTCGCCGACACCCGCCGCCTGGAGGAGTCGTTCGCCGCCATCGACTTCTTCGAACAGCGCGGACTCGCCTTCATCGTCGCCGTCAACGAGTTCGACGGCGCCCACCGCTACGACACCGAGGAGGTGCGCACCGCCATGGACCTGCCCGCGGACGTCCCCGTCGTGCGCTGCGACGCGCGGATCTCCAACTCGGGCGTACAGACCCTGCTCACCCTCGTACGCCACCTCATCGCCCACACACCGGCGCCCGCCACGGGTCACGGCGCCCACATGTGACCCCACCCGTCCCCGCACGTCCACCCACCGTCACGGAGCCGCCCATGATCCGCGCCCACAGCGCCGGAGCCCGCCGATGAGCTACGACCCGCCACGCCCGGCGGGACGTCTGCTGCTCACGCCCGAGGACAGGGAGGCCCCCGCGCGGATACGGCGGCTGCGCCGGCTCGGTCTCGGCGAACGCCCCGAGCCGGCCCTCGACGCCTTCGCCGACCGGCTCGCGGAGGTGGCCGGAGCGCCGTACGCCATGGTCAACTTCCTCGTGGAGAACGGCCAGTTCTTCGCCGGACTGCACCGCCCGCCGAGCCCGCCGGACGGCACCGGGCCCGAGTTCGGCCGGGTCCAGCCCCGGGAGACCGGCTTCTGCCCCCATGTCGCCGTCCGGCGCCGGGCGCTGGTCCTGGAGGACGTCCGCGACTACCCGCGGTTCGCCGGCAATCCGGTCGTCGACACGTTCGGCATCCGCTCCTACCTCGGGGCCCCGCTCATCGACAGCACCGGCACGGTGCTCGGCTCGGTGAGCGCCGCCGACGTGTGCCCCAGAGCCTGGGGGAAGGCCGGTCTTGAGACGATCAAGTCGACGGCGGCGGAGCTGATGGGCCGCATCGAGCGGAGCGCGTCCGACGGCCTGCCGCTGTGACCCGCCCGGTGCTCCGTGACCGTCCGGTGTCCCCGGCGGTGTGAAGGAAAGCTGCGGCGGCGGTTAAGAAAACCTCGATGGACGGGCGCGGCCCGGTAGGGCAGATTGCTCTGCGACATCCCCTCATCCCCCCCGGCGACGGGCCGCTCCGGCGTGCCCTCGCGCCGGGCCGCACCCGTCTGGAGCCGTAGCGTTGAAGGCGCTGGTCAAGGAGAAGGCCGAGCCCGGTCTGTGGCTCGCGGACGTCCCCGAACCCGCCGTCGGACCCGGTGACGTCCTCATCAAGGTGCTGCGCACCGGCATCTGCGGCACCGACCTGCACATCCGGGCCTGGGACGGCTGGGCGCGGCGGGCGGTGAGCGCCCCGCTGATCCTCGGCCACGAGTTCGTCGGCGAGGTGGTGGAGACCGGCCGGGACGTCACCGGCATCGCCACCGGCGACCTGGTCAGCGGCGAGGGCCACCTGGTGTGCGGGACGTGCCGCAACTGCCTGGCCGGCCGCCGCCACCTGTGCCGGGCCACCGTCGGACTCGGTGTCGGCCGCGACGGCGCCTTCGCCGAGTACGTCGCCCTGCCCGCCTCCAACGTGTGGACGCACCGCGTCCCCGTCGACCTCGACGTGGCAGCCATCTTCGACCCGTTCGGCAACGCCGTGCACACCGCGCTGTCCTTCCCGCTGGTCGGCGAGGACGTCATCGTGACCGGCGCCGGGCCCATCGGCCTGATGGCCGTCGCCGTCGCCCGGCACGCCGGCGCCCGCAACGTCGTCGTCACCGACGTCAGCGAGGAGCGCCTCGACCTCGCCCGCAAGCTCGGCGCGAGCCTCGCGCTGAACGTCTCAGGCGCGACCATCGCCGACGGCCAGCGCGCCCTCGGCCTGCGCGAGGGCTTCGACGTCGGCCTGGAGATGTCCGGCCGCCCCGAGGCGCTGCGCGACATGCTCGCCAACATGACCCACGGCGGCCGGATCGCCCTGCTCGGCCTGGCGTCCGAGGAGTTCCCCGTCGACTGGTCCCGGGTGGTCACCTCGATGCTCACCATCAAGGGCATCTACGGCCGGGAGATGTTCGAGACCTGGTACGCGATGTCGGTGCTGCTCGAAGGCGGCCTCGACCTCGCGCCCGTCATCACCGGCCGCTACGGCCACCGTGACCACGAGGCGGCGTTCGCCGACGCGGCGAGCGGCCGCGGCGGCAAGGTCGTCCTCGACTGGACCGCCTGAACCCCCCCCTGGAGCCCTTGATGTTCGACACCGTCCGCGACGACCTGCGCGCCACCCTCGACGAGATCCGCGCCGCCGGACTGCACAAGCCCGAGCGGGTCATCGGCACCCCGCAGTCCGCGTCCGTCGCCGTCACCGCCGGCGGCCGCCCCGGCGAGGTGCTCAACTTCTGCGCCAACAACTACCTGGGCCTCGCCGACCACCCCGAGGTCGTCGCCGCCGCCCACGAGGCCCTGGACCGCTGGGGCTACGGCATGGCCTCCGTCCGCTTCATCTGCGGCACCCAGGAGGTCCACAAGGAGCTGGAGGCGCGGCTCGCCGCCTTCCTCGGCCAGGAGGACACGATCCTCTACTCCTCCTGCTTCGACGCCAACGGCGGCGTCTTCGAGACGCTGCTCGGCCCCGAGGACGCCGTCATCTCCGACGCCCTCAACCACGCCTCGATCATCGACGGCATCCGCCTGTCCAAGGCCCGCCGCCTGCGCTACGCCAACCGAGACCTCGCCGAGCTGGAGGCCCGTCTGAAGGAGGCGTCCGACGCGCGCCGCCGCCTGATCGTCACCGACGGCGTCTTCTCCATGGACGGCTACGTCGCCCCCCTCGCCGAGATCTGCGACCTCGCCGACCGCTACGACGCGATGGTCATGGTCGACGACTCGCACGCCGTGGGCTTCGTCGGCCCCGGCGGCCGCGGCACCCCCGAGCTGCACGGCGTCATGGACCGCGTCGACATCCTCACCGGCACCCTCGGCAAGGCCCTCGGCGGCGCCTCCGGCGGGTACGTCGCCGCGCGCGCCGAGATCGTCGCACTGCTGCGCCAGCGCTCCCGGCCGTACCTCTTCTCCAACACCCTCGCCCCGGTGATCGCCGCGGCCTCCCTGAAGGTCCTCGACCTCCTGGAGTCCGCCGACGACCTGCGGGTGCGGCTCGCGGAGAACACCGCGCTGTTCCGCCGCCGGATGACGGAGGAGGGCTTCGACGTCCTGCCCGGCGACCACGCCATCGCCCCGGTGATGATCGGCGACGCGGCCCGCGCGGCCCGGCTCGCGGAACTGCTGCTGGACCGCGGCGTGTACGTGATCGGCTTCTCCTACCCGGTGGTGCCGCAGGGCGCCGCGCGGATCCGCGTCCAGCTCTCCGCGGCACACTCGGCCGAGGACGTGCACCGCGCGGTGGACGCCTTCGTGGCGGCGCGGGCGGAGCTGGACATCTGAGGCGGGTCACTGAGGCGCACGCCTGACCCGGGAGAATAGACGCATGATCGAAGCGCGGCGGCTGCACATCCTCCGTGCGGTGGCCGACCACCGTACGGTGACGGCGGCTGCCGCCGCGCTGTACCTCACGCCCTCCGCGGTCTCCCAGCAGCTGACCGCGCTGGAGCAGGAGACCGGCCACCGGCTGGTCGAGCGCGGCGCCAAGGGCGTACGGCTCACCCCGGCCGGTGAGATCCTGCTCGGCCACACCAACACCGTCCTCGCCCAGCTGGAGCGGGCCGAGGCCGAACTGGCCGCCTACGCCGCGGGCGACGCGGGGACGGTCACCGTCGCCGCCTTCGCCACCGGCATCGCCCTGGTCGTCGCGCCCGCGGTGGACCACCTCGCCCGCCGCGCGCCCGGCATCCGCATCCGGGTCCAGGACGCCGAGGGCGACGCCAGCCTGCCGATGGTGCTGGACCGGCAGGTCGACGTGGCGGTCGCCGTCGAGTACCGGGGCGCGCCGCCCGCCGGCGACCCGCGGCTCGCCCACGTCCCGCTGTACGCCGAGCCGTTCGACGCGGTCGTGCCGGTGAGCCACCGTCTCTCCGACGCCGCCGAGGTGCCGCTCGCGGAGCTGGCCAAGGACCCGTGGATCGGTCCCTACCCCGGCAACCCCTGCCACGACGTGGTGATGCTGGCCTGCGAGAACGCCGGTTTCCAGCCCAGCCCGGAGCACTACTCGGACGACTTCCGCGCGGTCGTCGCCCTCGCCGCGGCCGGTGCGGGGGTGGCGCTCGTCCCGCGTACGGCCCTGCGCGGCATGGACCTGACCGGCGTGGAGGTCCGCCCGGTCGACGGTGCCGCGCCCACCCGCCGGGTCTTCGCCGCCGTCCGCCGGGGAGCGGAGGGGCACCCGCTGATCAGCCCGGTGCTGGACGCGCTGACTACGGTGGCGCCGAGGTGAGCGTTCCGTAACACGGAAGTCTCACATCAGGGATACCGTCCCGGATATGGGACGGCAACAGCGACTGAGACGTGAAGCCACTGAGGGCAGCGCCGCACCGGACCCGGTGGACGCGCGGCTCGGTGCCCGCCTGGCCGAGCTGCGGGCCGAACGCGGCTGGTCGCTGGGGGAGTTGGCGGAGCACAGCGGAGTGAGCCGGTCCACCCTGTCCCGTGCCGAGCGCGCGGAGACCAGTCCGACCGCCGCGCTCCTGAACCGCCTGTGCGCCGTGTACGGCCGGACCATGTCCCAACTGCTCAGCGAGGTCGAGGCCCGCCCCGCGCCCGTGGTCCGGGCCGCCGGCCAGCGGATCTGGCAGGACCGCGCCGCCGGTTTCGTCCGCCGGTCCGTCTCCCCGCCGCACGCGGGACTGCGCGGCGAACTGGTGGAGGGACGGCTGACCCCGGGCGCCGACCTGGCGTACGACCGGCCGCCCGTACCCGGCCTCGAACAGCACATCTGGGTCCTGGACGGCGCCCTGGAGGTGACGGCGGAGAACACCGCCCACCACCTGGACACCGGGGACTGCCTGCGGCTGCGGGTGTGGGGGCCGACCCGGTTCCGGTGCACCGGTCCCAAGGAGACGCGGTACGTACTGGCGGTGGTGCTGCCATGACCCCGACCCCGACCCCGTCCCCGTCCCCGACCCGTCCCGACGCGGACCGACTCGCCGCCTGCGCGGGGGAGTTGGCCGACCTGCTCACCGATGTCGTGGCCGGCGGCGCCTCCGTCGGCTTCCTCGCGCCGCTCGGCCGGGACGAGGCCCTCGCCTGGTGGCGGGAGCGGGCGGCGGCGGTCGCCGCCGGACGCCTGGCCGTCTGGGTCGCGCGGGACGACGACGGGCGCCTCACCGGCACGGTCGGACTCGCCTTCCCCGACAAGCCCAACAGCCGCCACCGCGGCGAGGTGGTCAAGCTGATGGTGCACCGCCGGGCCCGCGGCCGGGGCGTCGGCCGTTCCCTGCTGGCCGCCGCGGAGGAGGCCGCCGCCGCGGCCGGTCTCACCCTGCTCCACCTGGACACCGAGACCGACAGCCCCGCCGAGCGCCTCTACCGCGCCGCCGGCTGGACGAGGGCCGGCCTGATCCCGGACTACGCGGCCGACCCGGACGGCACACTGCGGCCGACGACCCTCTACTTCAAGAGACTCTGAACGGTACTCGGGTTCAAGAGGCTCTGCACGGTGCTCGGGTTCGAGAGGCTCCGAACGGTGCTCAAGGGGTGTGTCAGTGGGTGCCGCTACGGTTCCTGACATGCCGGACGCCGAAGACGTACGCCGTATCGCCCTGTCCCTGCCGGACACCACGGAGAAGATCGCCTGGAGCATGCCCACGTTCCGGGTCGCGGGCAAGATGTTCGCCACCCTGCCCGAGGACGAGACGTCCCTCGCCGTGCGCTGCCCGAAGGAGGAGCGCGCCGAACTGGTCCTGGCCGAACCGGAGAAGTTCTGGATCGCGGGGCACGAGGCCCAGTTCGCCTGGGTGCGGGCCCGGCTCGGGGCGCTGGAGGACGAGGCCGAACTGCGGGACATCCTCGCCGACTCCTGGCGCCAGGCGGCCCCGACGAGGCTGCTGGACCACCACCCGGAGCTGGGCCTGCCGCCGACGGGCTGAACCCCCTACGGCGCCCCGGCCCGGTCCGGGTGCCCCGCTCACCGCCCGGCCGGAACGCCGGCACTCCGCAGGAACCGCGACATCCGCTCGCGCAGCGACCGGGCGTCGAGCCCGTGCGCGGCGGTGTGCTCGGCCGCGTCGCCGTACCGCCGCAGCTCCCGGCGCCCCACACCCAGCCCCAGCACCCGGTGCGGGACGTCGGCCAGAGCGTCGTTCGCGGCCGCGGTCGACGTGCCCGCCAGATACGGCTCGACGAGGACGACGTCGGCGGCGGCGCTCCCCACGGCCCGGCGCAGGGCCGCGGCGTCGAAGGGACGCACGGTGGCCGCGTACAGGACAGTGACGTCGAGACCCTCGGTGGCGGCGAGGACCGCGTCCAGCACCGGCCCGACGGCGACGACCACGCCGCCCCGTCCCTCGCGCAGGGTGAGGAACCGCTCCTCGCCGACCGCCGGCGCCTCGGCGTGGGACCGCGTGTTGGACAGCACGGACAGCCGTACGTACACCTTGTCGTCCCCGGCGGCGACCGCACGCCGCAGCAGCGTCTCGGCCTCGTCCGGATGGCCGGGGACGTGGACCGTCCAGCCGTCCAGGGTGTCGAGCAGGGCCACGTCGCCGGGTGCCATGTGGGTGTAGCCGCCGGCGGGCCAGTCGTAGGACGCGGCGGCGCTGACCAGCACCGCGCCCGCGTCCTGGTGGCCGAGGTCCAGCTTGACCTGCTCGAAGGGGCGCTCGACGAGGAAGCTGGCGAAGGTGTGCACGACGGGCCGCAGCCCGGTCAGCGCCAGCCCGGCGGCGGCCCCGACGAGGAGCTGTTCACGGATACCTACGTTGATCACCCGCGCGGGGTGCCGGCGCCGTGCCTCGGCGAAGCCGTCGGCGCCGATCTCGGCGAGGACCACGGCGACGCGCGGATCCTCGTCGAGGAGCGCGGTCAGGACGGGGGCGAAACGGTCGCGCATGGTGTCCATGGCGTTTCCTTCCGTGGGCGTACTGCGGCGGATGACGGTCAGGCGGAAGTCAGGCGGACTTCGGTTCCACGCGGGCGATCACCGCGTGCGGACGGCCCGGGTGCGGAGCGGTGAAGGCGGCGTACAGCGCGTCGTGGTCCCGGCCGTCGACGGTCGTCGTCGACCAGCCGGCGGCCTCGAAGCGGGCGGCGATCCCACCGGGCCGGGCATGGCTGGCGGAGGCGTTGTCGACGACCACGGTGTGCAGGTTCGCCAGCCCGGCGGGCCCGGCGAAGGTGATGGCCTCGTGATTGCTGCCCTCGTCCAGCTCGGCGTCCCCGACCAGCACCCACACCCGGGGAGCGTCGAGCCCCCGCGCCCGCAGGCCCAGCGCCGTGCCGACGGCGATCGGCAGCCCGTGCCCCAGCGACCCGCTGCCGATCTCGGCCCCCGGCACGAGCGTGCGGTCGGGATGGTGGCCGAGCGGTGAGTCGTAGGACCCGAAGCCGGGCAGCCAGGCGGCCGGCAAGAACCCCTTGGCCGCGAGCACCGCGTAGTACGCCATCGGCCCGTGCCCCTTCGACAGCAGGAACCGGTCCCGCCCGGGATCACCGGCCCGCCCGGGGCTCACGCGGAGCACCCTGTCGTAGAGCACCCAGAGGACGTCCAGGGTGGACGTCGCGGCGGGCCCGTGCTTCTCGTCCCCCGTCATGAGGCCCATCAAGCGGGGCAGGTCGGCGTACGCGTACGTACGCCCGCTCTCCTCGCCGGCCGTCGGGCCGGTCCTCGTGCCGTTCGTGTTCGTCGTGTTCGTCGTCATGTCGAGGATCCTGCGACCCCAACCAAACTTGAGGTCAAGTGGTGATCGGTGGCGGCACGGAAAAGCGGTGCGCGACCACGGTCCGGAGTGCGGTATGGTTTTCCTGCGCGTTCACCCGGGGGAAACCCCAGGTCAGACGGGCACCGGGACGTGGCGCAGCTTGGTAGCGCACTTGACTGGGGGTCAAGGGGTCGCAGGTTCAAATCCTGTCGTCCCGACTTGCTGTGAGCAGGTCGGAGGCCGTTCTCTCATCCGTGGGAGGGCGGCCTTTCGCATGCGCGCGCTCGCGCCGTCGCCGCGTGTGCCATGACGTTCGGTGCCGGCGGCGCGCCGGTTGTCCCCGTACTTCGCCGGAACTGTCCGCGCTCCGTAACGGGCGCATCCCGTGATCTTCGGTGGTCGTCCTTGTCAGTGGTCGGAAGGCGACCGGTTCGGGTGCGGGACAGGGCAGGAGCGTGGCGGGGATGGCACGGCACAGCGGCGGGCGGGGCTGGTACGGCAAGGCGGCTGCGGCGGCGCTGGGGGTGACGCTGCTGACCGCGGGGGTCTCGGTGTGGAGCGCGCAGGCCGGTGTGGTGGGCGGCTCGTCACCCCGGGCCGCCGCGTCGGCGACCGCGGCCGGTGTCGCACCGGTGGCCAAGGGCATCGTGCACGCCTCCGACCAGGGCGACAGGGGCGTCAACATCACCATCGACGACGGACCCGACCCCGTGTGGACCCCTCAAGTGCTCGACGTACTGGAGGAGTACGGGGTGAAGGCGACGTTCTGCATGGTGGGACCGCAGGCGCAGGCCCACCCGGACCTCGTGAAGAAGGTGGTCGCCGCGGGGCACCGGCTGTGCGACCACTCGGTGACCCACGACACCGCCATGGACGGCAAGTCCCACGCCTACCAGAAGCAGCAGATCCTCGACGCGGAACGCATGATCACCGAGGCGTCCGGAGGGGTCCGGCCGATGTACTACCGGGCGCCCGGCGGTGCCTTCACCCCCTACAGCCGCGAGGTGGCCGCCGCGCGCGGCATGCGTCCGCTGGGCTGGAACGTGGACACCAAGGACTTCGAACAGCCGGGCGCGGACGCCATGGTCGCCACCGTCCAGCGGGAGATCGCCAACGGGCCGACGATCCTCTTCCACGACGCCGGCGGCGACCGTTCCCAGACGGTCGAGGCACTGCGCCGGGTGCTGCCCTGGCTCAAGGAGCAGGGTTACTCGTTCGGTTTCCCGGTGCGCTGACCACGTGCGACCGGCGGGATTGTCAGAACCGGCGTGTAGTAGTCGGCCGACTGGCGCTCCGACACGGGTGTGCCGTCGACGGCGATCCAGGCGTGGGCGGAGAACGGGCGGGTGCGTACCCCCGTGCACCACGTCGGCCACACCCCGCCGAGCCGGCAGAGGAGCGCGGCGGCCAGGGAACGCTGGAGACACCCCGTGTCGGTGGCGCAGCGGCGGCTGACCGTGACGACGGCGGCGCGGGCGGCGCTCGCCTGCGCCGTGGTGGCCGGGGCCGCGCCCCCGCGCAGACGGCGCAGCACCCGCCCGATGGTGTACGGGGAACGGGTGGCCAGCAGCCGGGCGGCGGCGACGGCCAGCCACGCGGCCGGCCACCGCGACGGCGGCAGCGGCTCCCGCGCGGCGAGTGTCACGTCATGGCTCACGGGGGGTTCCTCTCGGGGCGGCGGACCTTCAGAGGGGGGCAGTGGGCGGTCGGCGGGTGGTGAGGGCGTCCGCCTCGCGCAGGGTGGTGAGGAGCGCCTCGACATCGGCGCGGGCGCGGCCGGCCGCTGCCGGATGGCGTGCCGCCAGCGCGGCCGCCGCCCGCTCCGGTGTGCCGCCGTCGGCGAGAGCCCGCAGTACCAGCGCCGCCGTGGCGTTGAGCTGCCAGTAGCGGCCCGTTCGCTGGTTGAGCAGTACCGCGCCGTCCGGGGTCTCGGTGACGGTGATGTGGCCGCGCAGGGCGACAGCGGTGGTGTTCATGGTGGTGGTGTCTTCCCTCGGGCCGGCTCTTCTCGGTGTGTGTTCTCCGGGGAGAGGTGTGTGTTCTCCACGGAGCGCAGCCACAGCTCCGCGGCCAGGGTCGCGTCCAGCGACCCCAGCGGGGCGGCGGAGACATGGACACCCGCGAGGGTGCGCCGCAGTACGCCGGGGTCGATCAGCCCGTGGGCGGCCAGGCGCGAGTCGTCCAGCAGGGCGAGGACCGCCGCCCGGTTGCGCTGCCAGCCGTCGTAGAGATCCGCGCTGAACTCGCCCTTCGTCCGGCGCTCCAGCACCTCCCGCGGCACGATGCCGTGCATCGCCTCCGCGAGCAGCGGCTTGTAGCGGCGGGGGGTGTTGCGGTCCTGCGGCCGTACGGCCAGTGCCGCGTGCAGCACCTGGTCGTCGAGGTACGGCGCGGACAGGGCGACACCGGCGGCACGCCGCACGAGGTGGTCGGCCTGTGCCACGACGCCGCCGGTGCAGCGGGCCAGCAGCAGGACCTCGTGCTGCTCACGCCACGGTGCGAGGGGGCGGGGCTCCGCCTCCGCCGCCGCCTCCAGCACCGAGCGCGCCGTCTCCAGCGCCGCTCCGGTCGCCCACACCGGCATCCAGAGTTCCGGCACCCAGCCGACCCGCCAACCGGAGTGCGTGGTGGGCGGTGTACCCGCCGTCAGACACCGGGCCAGCAGCGCCACCTCTCGTGCCGGGTCGCGGCGGTCGGTCAGGGCGCGCAGGGTGGCGGGCCACGACGCGCGGGCCATCGCCCGGTAGTCCCGCACCCGGCCCAGCCCC
Source organism: Streptomyces sp. CRN 30 (assembly GCF_034105845.1). Taxonomy (NCBI): domain Bacteria; kingdom Bacillati; phylum Actinomycetota; class Actinomycetes; order Kitasatosporales; family Streptomycetaceae; genus Streptomyces; species Streptomyces sp. CRN 30. The sequence continues at coordinate 13,530 of NZ_JAVRHI010000498.1, forward strand.
GCCATGGGGGAGCGGCGCACGGTGTCGTGCAGGTGGGTGTGGGAGCCGGTGCGGAACAGTTCGTCGCCGCCGTGCCCCGCCAGATGCGTCCGCGAGCCCGCGTCGGCCATCGCGCGGGCCGTGCGCTCGATCCGGGCCCGGGACCGCACCCAGCCGAAGGGCTCCGAATCAGCCCGGACCGAGACCGACACCGAGACCGAGGACGAGACCGAGGACGAGGACGACACCGACATCGGGGCCGGGCCCGGAACCGGTGCCGATGCCGGTGCGGCCGTCTCCGGTCCGAGGCCGGCAAACATCGTCGCCCCCTCGCCCGCCCGGTCCACCACGTGCCGCGCCCGCGGCAGCCGCTCGGCCGCCAGCCGGGCGTAACGCGCGTCGTCGTTGCCCGCGTCGCCCTCCGCGAAGCGGTACGTCACCAGGTCCGGGCCGTGGGAGTGGGAGTGGGAGTGGGCCAGGAAGGCCAGGCTCGTGGAGTCCATGCCGCCGGACAGATCGGTGCTGACCGTCCCGCCGCCCGCAGTCCGGGCCGCCACCGCGTCGCTGAGCGCGGCCCGGACGGCCGCCGCCCCCTCGGCGAGCGACGCCTCCGGGTCCGGCGCCCGCCAGCGGCGGACCTCCGCCGGCCGCCCGTCCGGCTCCAGGACCAGCGCGTGGTCCGAGGGGACCGCCTCGATCCCGTTCCACGGCACCGTCTCGTGCAGGGGATACGGCATCACCATCCCGGACAGCCGCAGCGCCAGCCACCGCCCGTCCCAGCCCGAGCCGGTCAGGGCGGCCAGCACCTCCGCGCGGTCGCACGCCACCGTCGTACCGCCGAGCCGCGTGCGGAACACCCGCCGCACACCGGACAGTGTGCCCTGCGCCCACACCCGGCCCCCGGCCGACACGATCAGGTGGAAGCAGCCCGGCAGCCCCTCCGCCGCCCGCCCCGCCTCCGTGACCGACCGCAGCCGCCCCAGCCGCTCGCGCAGGACGGCGGTGGTGACCGCGCACTCCCCGGCCACCACCGCCCTCACCTGACTCGCCCTCGCCCGCCCCGCCGTGACCTCCAGCAGCGAACCGTCGGGCCAGCGGCCCATCAGCCACGGCCGTCCGGAAGCGTGGGTGAGCACGCACGGGGCCGAGGGGCGCAGCTCGCGGGCGGCCGGGGCCGCGGCCTTCCCGTCCGGCAGGACGGCGAACCAGCTACCGCTCACCACGCCCCCCTCGTCACACCGGCCGCGCTCAGTTCGGGTAGGTGCCGTAGCCGTCCCAGATACCGACATAGTTCGGCCCCAGCGTCACCTCGGCGAAGTCACCCACCTCCACCATCTCCGGCGCCTCGTACGAGTCGGTCTCCACTGTGTCCAGTTCCGTACGTTCCATGAGGAACACCCCGTCTTCCCTCGACAACTCGGCTGATCCGAGCCGTCGTTGAGCCTGGTGTGCCCCAGCGTGCGGCGAAGGAAAGCCGCAACAGTCGTGAAATACTTAAACCACCTGAAACGGTACGACTGGAGTGTCGAGGGCATCACCGCGCTCCCGTGCGTCACCCCGCGCGGGGGACGTGCTCCCGCCCCGCCCCGCCGAGGGTGGGGCGAGAAGCAGGACCCCCCTCGACGACGAGCGGGTCCCCGGTCGGTCGGGAGGGTGCGCCATGGCGATCCGCGGTGTCGTGCGGCCGCTGGCGGGTCGCGTCGGGCAGCAGCTCGTACGCGTCAACCTGCTGGACACCGCGACGCGCCTCGCCGCGCAGGCGTTCCTCGCCGCCCTGCCCATGCTCATCGCCGTCGCCTCGTTCTCCCCGGAGGCGGTCCGGCGCCAACTGCTGCGCTCCCTGCGCACGCTGTTCGGCACCCAGGGGGCCGTCCTCGCGCCCGCCGAGAACCTGCTGCGCGGCGGTGACGACAGCCTGCACAGCTGGGGCGCGGCCGGCGTCGTCGTCGCGGTGCTGTCGGCGACCTCCTTCACCCGCGCCCTGCAACGGCTGTGCGAGCGCGCCTGGGAGATGCCGCACGCGGGGATACGCAGCGCGGCCTGGCGGTGGGCCGTGTGGCTGCTGGTGTGGATCGTGAACCTGATCCTCCAGGGCACCCTGCACCGGGCGTTCGGCGCCGGACCCGCGCTCGGGGTCTGGCTCCAGCTCGCCGCCGCCGTCCCCATGTGGTGGTGGACGCAGCACCTGCTGCTCGCGGGGCGCGTGCCGTGGCTGCCGCTGCTGCCGGGCGCGCTGCTCACCGGGGCCGCCGCGGTCGGCTACGGCGCGCTGTCCGGGCTGTGGCTGCCGCACGCGCTCCAGGCGAGCGTCGCGCGGTACGGCACGCTCGGCTCCGTCTTCACGGTCCTGTCCTGGCTGATCGGCTACTTCACCGTCGTCGTGGCCGGTGTCGCGGCCGGCCGGGCCGCCGTACAGGAGGAGTTCCTCGCCCGCCGCCTCGGCGTCGACACCGCCCGCACGCCACAGCGATCGCCGTGAGGCGCGGCCTGCGGTCACTCCGAGATTGCGCGGCCTCCGGTCACTCCGAGATTGCGCGGCCTCCGGTCACCCCGAGGTCGCGCGGCCTCCGGTCACCCCGAGGTCCGCGCTCACCCGACCCGCCCGGACCGCCTCCGCCAGTGCCTGGTGGTCGTCCTCGTTCTGGTCGGCGTACGCCTCCGCGAACCGGGCCACCGCCCGGTCGAAGGTGTCGGCGCGGCCCAGATACGCGGCGACGGCGATGCGGTCGCCGGAGCGCGCGTGCGCGCGGGCCAGCGTCGCGCCGCACACCCGCCCGAACAGCCGCATCACGTCACCGGTCATCAGCTCGGGCTGCGGGATCGCCTTCCAGTCCCGCAACTGGCGTACGTAGAAGTCCCGTTCGCGGCCGTCGAGGCCGGTGACCCGTTCCCAGCCGAGGAACATGTCGCTGGTCGCCTGCATCAGCCGCTGCCCCGCCACGACCCGTTCGCCCTGGTTGACGTAGGCGGACGGCCCCGCGAAGTCGGCGAGGACCGAGTCCACCGCCTCCTTGGCCTGGAGCAGCAGCGGATCCCCGTCGTCCCGGCCGAGCAGCAGCAGGATCCAGCAGCGGGTGCCGACGCTGCCCACCCCGACGACCTTCCGCGCCATGTCGACGACCCGGTACTGGGCCAGCAGCTCCCGGCGGTCCGCGGTCAGCGTCCGCGCGTAGCGGTCGACCAGGTCCCGCAGCCGGCCGTCGAGGAACCGGTGCTCGTCCTCGGGGAGCAGCTCGCCGAGCGGGGTGACCAGCGGCGGGTCGGCGGCGATCCGCAGGCGGCCGTCCTCCACCCGGGCCAGCTTCCGCAGCGCCTGGACGTGGTCGCGGGAGCGTGCCTTGCCGAAGGTGCGGGAGATGCGGCGCCGCGCCCGCGGGTCGAGCCGGGCCGACATCAGCCCGTGCAGCTCGTCGACGTCGATGCGCGTGTACCAGACGTCGAGGGTCCGCATCCCCGCGAACCGCGCCATCGACTCGCGGTACGAGCGGACCGTCGCGCACACCACCCGGCTCCGCTCGGCCGCGCCGAAGCCGTTGGCGCGGCCCGCGATCACCAGGCTGGCGGCGAGGCGCTTGACGTCCCACTCCCAGGGGCCGGGCAGTGTCTCGTCGAAGTCGTTGATGTCGAACATCAGCCGGCGTTCCGGTGAGGCCAGCAGCCGGAAGTTCATCAGGTGCGCGTCGCCGCAGAGCTGGGCCCGAAAGCCCGTGGACGGCGTGTCCGCGAGGTCGGCGGCCATGACGGCGGCCGCCCCCCGGAAGAAGCGGAACGGCGACTCCAGCATCCGGCCGTAGCGCAGCGGCACCAGTTCCGGCAGCCGCAGTGCCGACTGCCCCGCCACGGTGTCGACCGGGTCCCGGCGGTCCTTCGCGGGCTCGTACTCCGCGTGGCTCGACCGGGGCACCCGGCTCCGGGCGGCGCGGCCGAGGGCCGTGCGCTCGCGCGGGGTGAGGTGGGTGTACGCGGTCGCGGTCATGACGGCTCCGTCCCGAGGGTCCCGTTGGGGTACGGGCACCGTGGGCACGGCCCGGCCCCGTCGCGTCACCCCGGGGGAGTGAACTCGCCTGCCAGGGGTGAGGACGGGCCGCGGGCCGCGGCACAGGCTGGCGCCATGGAACCGACGAGCCGTCCGCAGCGCGGGCAGCGGTGGCTGGCCCGCGCCTCGCTGGCCGCCGCCGCGGCCGCCGTGCTGGTCCTCGGGGTGTTCGCGGGCATCCGCACCCTCGGCCTGCTCGGCGTCGGACTCGCGGGCGCCGCGGTCACGGCCGCCGCCGTGTGGTGGGTGCTCAGCCGGCGCGGGACCGTACGGGTCCTCGCCGCGGCGCTCGCGCTCGCCGCGCCCGCCTGGGTACTGCTGGAGTACACCCGGGCACGGCTGGCCTGGGTGGCGCTGCTCTCCGCCGGCCTGTGGCTGCTCGCGGCCGGTACCGGACGGGCCGCCCTCGCCCGGGGCACCCCGCCCGCCGCGATGCCGGAACGGACGGCACCGCGGGTACGCCGACCCGTGCTGATCATGAATCCGAGGTCGGGCGGCGGCAAGGTCGAGCGGTTCCGGCTGCGCGAGCGCGCCGAGAAGCTGGGCGCGCGGGTCGTCCTCCTGGAGGGCCCCGGCGAGACCGACGTGACGGCCCTCGCGCGGGCCTGCGCCGCCGAGGGCGCCGACCTGATCGGCGTCGCCGGCGGGGACGGCACCCAGGCACTGGCCGCCGATGTCGCGGCCGCCCTCGACCTGCCGTTCCTGGTCATACCGGCGGGTACCCGCAACCACTTCGCGCTCGACCTCGGCCTCGACCGCGACGACCCGGCCAAGGCGCTGGACGCGCTGGACGACGGGGTGGAACTCCGGGTGGACCTGGGCCGGGCCGGCGGGCGGCCCTTCGTCAACAACGTGTCGTTCGGCGCGTACGCCGAGGTCGTGCAGAGCCCGTCCTACCGCGACGGCAAGACCCGCACCACCCTCCAGCTCCTGCCCGACCTCCTCGTCGGCCACCGGGGAGCGCGGCTCACCGCCCGCGCCGGTGAACACGTCTTCGACGCGCCGCAGGCCCTGCTCGTGAGCAACAACCCCTACGGCAGCGGCGACATCGCCGGGCTCGGACGGCGCGCCCGCCTCGACGGCGGCGTCCTCGGCTGCGTCGCCGTGCGCGTCACCGGCGCCGCGCACGCCGCCGGACTGCTGCGCGGCC
>NZ_JAVRHI010000499.1:0-3215 GCF_034105845.1 Streptomyces sp. CRN 30
GCCGCCGCGACGATGCCACCGGCCACCGCGCGGGTGCGCAGCGGCCGGCCCGTCCCGGCGATCTCCGCGTCGGCGAGCGCCGCCATCGGCGACACTCCGGCGGCGCGGCGGGCCGGCAGATAGGCGGCGAGGAACGTCACGCCGAGCCCGACGGCGTACGAGGCGACCGGCGTTCCCCAGCCGACGACCATCTCGCCGGCGTCGATGTTCATCCCGATCGTGTTCAGCAGCGCGATCAGCCCGGCGGCCAGTCCCACCCCGGCGGCCAGCCCGAGCGTCGAGCCGACCAGGCCGAGCAGCAGCGCCTCGGTCAGCACCGAACGGCGGACCTGGCGGCGGTCGGCGCCCAGCGCGCGCAGCAGGCCCAGCTCACGGGTGCGCTGCGCGATGAGCATCGCGAACGTGTTGACGATGAGGAACACCCCGACCAGGACCGCCACGCCCGCGAAGCCGAGCATGACGTACTTGATGACGTCGAGGAAGCCGCCCAGTTCGTCGGTGTCGGACTTCGCCTGCTCGGCGGCGGTCCGGTACTCGTAGGCGTCGGGCCCGAGGGCGGCGGCGATCCGCTCGCGGAGCTGTTCGTCGCCGACCCTGTCCGCCGCCTCGACGGAGATGCCGGTGGCGGCCCGCGCGTCGCCGAGCAGCCGGGTCTGCGCGGTCGCGGTGTCGAGGAAGACCAGGGCCGCGCCGGGGTTGGTGGTGGTGAAGGTGGCGATGCCGACCACCTCGACCCGGAAGGAGCCCGGCGGCGCCACGACGGTGAGGGTGTCCCCGATGCGTACGTCGGCGGTCTCCGCGGTCTCCGAGTCGAGCAGCGCCTGCCGGGCGCCGCGCGGCGCGTGACCCGAGGTCAGCTCGACCGGGCTGCGGTCGGTGGGGTCCCAGACGGTGCCGATGGTGGGGGCGCCGGTGGTGGGGCCGACGGTCTCGTTGTCGCTGTCGACGAGGGTGATGTTCTCGACCTCGGCGTCGACGTGCGCGGCCGCGACGCCGTCCACCTTCGCCACCCGGGCGGCGAGGGAGGCGGGCACGGTGGCCGTCGTCCCGGACGGCACGGACTCGTCCAGGTCCTGGACGGGACGGACGGTGACGTCGGCGGAGGTGGAGGCGAAGAGCCGGTCGAAGGTACGGGTGAGGGTGTCGGAGAAGATGAGGCTGCCCGCGACGAACGCCACGGACAGCACGACGGCCAGCGCGGAGAGCAGCAGCCGCCCCTTGTGCGCGAGGAAACTCCGCAGCGTCGCCTTGAGCACGGGTCAGTCCTCGCGGACGGAGGGGGGTGGAGGCGGGGGTGCCGCCGTGCCGGGGCCGGTGCCGGGTGGGTCGTCCGGGACGGTGCCGGGTGTCGTCGCCGCGAAGAGGCGCATCCGTTCCAGTACCGCGTCCGCCGTCGGCCTCTCCCGCTGGTCCACGATGCGGCCGTCCGCGAGGAAGAGCGCCAGGTCGGCGTGGGCGGCGGCGCCCGGGTCGTGGGTGACCATGACGACGGTCTGGTCCAGCCCGTCGACCGCGTCGCGCAGGATGCCCAGTACCTCCGCGCCCGCGCGCGAGTCGAGGTTGCCGGTCGGCTCGTCGGCGAAGATCAGCTCCGGCCGGGAGGCCAGGGCCCGCGCGCAGGCGACGCGCTGCTGCTGCCCGCCGGAGAGCTGGGCGGGCCGGTGCCGCAGCCGGTCCCGCAGCCCGAGCGTGCCGATGACCTGGTCGAGCCACTTCTCGTCGGGCCGGCGCCCCGCGATGCTCATCGGGAGAGTGATGTTCTCCAGGGCGTTCAGCGTCGGTATCAGGTTGAACGACTGGAACATGAAGCCGATCCGGTCCCGGCGCAGCCGGGTCAGCTCCCGCTCCTTCAGCCCGGTGATCTCGGTGTCGCCGAGCCACACCTGACCGGCCGAGACGTTGTCCAGCCCGGCGAGGCAGTGCATCAGCGTGGACTTGCCGGAACCGGAAGGCCCCATGACCGCCGTGAAACGGCCTCGCGCGATGTCGACGTCGACCGAGTCCAGCGCGAGCACGGCGGTCTCGCCGGAGCCGTACGCCTTGGTCAGTCCCCGGGCCCGAGCCGCCGTCCGGTCCGCCGGCGCGCGGCCGGGGACGTGCTCCGCAGCGGATGTGGACAAGACGGCCTCCTCCGTGGTTCCGCATACATATGCGGACATCCGGCGTTCCTTGTCCCGGCCGAGGGTAGTGTGACCCGCCCTGACCGCGATATCCCCCTGCGGTGCCGGGCGGCATCCGCCTCAGGGCGGGCGCCGGGCACGGGTGTAAGGGACACGCGCCTCGTCCGCGTACGGCGGCTCAGCGCGGCTCCCGGACCTCCGGCGGCCGCCACGCCGTACCGAGCACGCAGTACGACGTCGGCAGCCGCGGGCCTCTCTCCGGCACCAGGGTCCGCCGGTACGGTCCCAGGACGAAACCGGCCTCGCGCAGCGCGGCGACCGGCTGCCGGGACACGTGGCAGCCGCCGGCCAGCGGGGGCCACAGCGTCCGGTCCAGACCGAGCTGGGTGAGGGTCATCAGCCGGCCGCCGCCCCGCCCGTGCTCGAAGAACCGCACCTCGCCGCCGGGGCGCAGTACCCGCCGCAGCTCCGCCAGCGCCCTGGGTACGTCACGGACGCTGCACAGCACCAGTGAGACCACGGCCGCGTCGAACGCCTCGCTCTTCACCGGAAGCGCCTCGGCGGTGCCCGGCACCACGTCGACCGGCATGCCCGCGCGCAGCGCCGCCTCCACGGCCAACCGGCGCAGCACACGCTCCGGTTCGATGGCGACGACCTCCGAGACGGTGCTCGGGTAGTGCGTGAAGTTGAGGCCGTTGCCCGCGCCGATCTCGATCACCCGGCCGGAGAGACCGGTGAGCATCCGGTCCCGGATCCGGCCCATGCCCAGCCGGGACTCCGCGGCCACGCTGACCTTCGCGTACCGGCGGGCGAAGAACGGGTGGTGCACGGCGTCCCGCCGCGTGGCCGCGGGACGAACGGAACGGAACGGCATGGGACCTCCCTCGCCGGGACGCATCACCACGATTGTCCCCCGCGGGAAGCGGTCGCACCCTCGGGACGCCCGCCGACTTGACCGCCGGCCCGCACCGCCGCCGGGTGGCCGACCGGTCCGCCCGCACGGACGGGCCGGTCCACCGCCGCCGGGTGGTCCGCCCGCACGGACGGCGGGACGCCTCGCCGAGCGGTCCGCCTGTGTGGATGGCGCGATGCCCC
>NZ_JAVRHI010000500.1:0-24816 GCF_034105845.1 Streptomyces sp. CRN 30
CGGCGACACCATCCGGGTGTCGCTCAGTGCCCCGCCGGCGGAGGAGGTCAAGGTCGGCATCCAGATCCTGCAGTCGCTGGGGCTCAAGGAGCGCCGGCTGGAGATCGTGTCGTGCCCGTCGTGCGGCCGTGCCCAGGTCGATGTCTACAAGCTGGCCGAGGAGGTCACCGCCGGTCTCGACGGCATGGAGGTCCCGCTCCGCGTCGCCGTGATGGGCTGTGTCGTCAACGGTCCCGGCGAGGCCCGCGAGGCCGACCTCGGCGTCGCCTCCGGCAACGGCAAGGGCCAGATCTTCGTCAAGGGCGAGGTCGTCCGGACCGTACCCGAGTCCAAGATCGTGGAGACGCTGATCGACGAGGCGATGAAGATCGCCGAACAGATGGAGAAGGACGGCGCGTCGGGGGAGCCCGCCGTCACCGTGAGCTAGAGCAGCACGGACCGAAGGGGGCCCGAGCGTGACGATTCTGGAGAACATCCGGGGACCACGCGACCTGAAGGCGCTGTCCGAGGCCGAACTCGGCCGACTGTCCGAGGAGATACGCGAGTTCCTGGTGCACGCGGTCGCCAGGACCGGCGGTCACCTCGGGCCCAATCTGGGAGTGGTCGAACTCACCGTCGCCCTGCACCGCGTCTTCGAGTCGCCCGCCGACCGCATCCTGTGGGACACCGGCCACCAGAGCTACGTGCACAAGCTCCTGACCGGGCGCCAGGACTTCTCCAAGCTGCGCGGGAAGGGCGGCCTGTCCGGCTACCCCTCGCGCGAGGAGTCCGAGCACGACGTCATCGAGAACAGCCACGCCTCCACGGCGCTCGGCTGGGCCGACGGACTCGCCAAGGCCCGGCAGGTGCAGGGCGAGCGGGGGCACGTCGTCGCCGTCATCGGCGACGGCGCGCTCACCGGCGGCATGGCCTGGGAGGCGCTGAACAACATCGCGGCCGCCAAGGACCGGCCGCTCATCATCGTCGTCAACGACAACGAGCGCTCCTACTCGCCGACCATCGGCGGCCTCGCCAACCACCTCGCCACCCTGCGCACCACCGACGGCTACGAGCGGATGCTGGCCTGGGGCAAGGACGTCCTCCAGCGCACCCCCGTGGTCGGCAACACCGTCTACGAGGCGCTGCACGGCGCGAAGAAGGGGTTCAAGGACGCGTTCAACCCGCAGGGCCTCTTCGAGGACCTCGGGCTGAAGTACGTGGGCCCCATCGACGGGCACGACATCGGGGCCGTCGAGTCGGCACTGCGACGTGCGAAACGTTTCCACGGCCCCGTCCTGGTCCACTGCCTCACGGAGAAGGGCCGCGGCTTCGAACCCGCCCTCGCCCACGAGGAGGACCGCTTCCACGCCGTCGGCGCGATGGACCCGCTCACCTGCGAGCCGCTCAGCCCCTCGGGCGGACCGTCGTGGACCTCGCTCTTCGGCGACGAGATCGTCCGGATCGGCGAGGAGCGCGAGGACGTCGTGGCGATCACGGCGGCCATGCTGCACCCGGTCGGCCTCGGCAAGTTCGCCGCGCGCTTCCCCGACCGGGTCTGGGACGTCGGCATCGCCGAGCAGCACGCCGCCGTCTCCGCCGCGGGCCTCGCCACCGGCGGGCTCCACCCCGTCGTCGCCGTCTACGCCACCTTCCTCAACCGTGCCTTCGACCAGGTCCTGATGGATGTCGCCCTGCACCGTTGCGGCGTCACCTTCGTCCTGGACCGGGCCGGTGTCACCGGTGCCGACGGCGCCTCCCACAACGGCATGTGGGACCTGTCCGTCCTCCAGGTCGTCCCCGGGCTGCGGATCGCCGCCCCGCGCGACGCCGACCAGCTCCGCGCCCAGCTGCGCGAGGCGGTCGCCGTCGACGACGCGCCGACCCTGCTGCGCTTCCCCAAGGAGTCCGTGGGCCCCGCCGTACCGGCCGTGGACCGGATCGGCGGCCTCGACGTCCTCGCCGCCGCGGACGACGCCGAGGTACTGCTCGTCGCCGTCGGCGTGATGGCGCCCGTCTGTCTCCAGGCCGCCGAACTGCTCACGGCCCGCGGTATCGGCTGCACCGTCGTCGACCCCCGCTGGGTCAAGCCCGTCGACCCCGCCCTGCCGCCGCTCGCCGCCCGGCACCGCCTGGTCGCCGTCGTCGAGGACAACAGCCGCGCCGCCGGGGTCGGCTCCGCGGTGGCGCTGGCCCTGGGCGACGCCGAGGTGGACGTACCGGTGCGGCGCTTCGGCATCCCGGAGCAGTTCCTCGCGCACGCCAAGCGCGCCGAGGTGCTCGCCGACCTCGGTCTCACCCCGGTCGAGATCGCCGGACGGATCAGCGCGAGCCTGGCCCTGGGCGAGCGGCGGACGGCGGACGGCCGGGCCGTCACGTCAGGTCAAGGAGAGAACTGAATGGCCAAGGAGTTCGACCTCGGCGCGCTGCTGGCCGAGCGCGGCGCCGAGCGGTACGAGCTGCACACCCGGCACCTCAACCACCAGCTCCCGCGCATGCTGCGCACCATCGGCTTCGACAAGGTCTACGAGCGGGCCGAGGGCGCCTACTTCTACGACGCCGACGGCAACGACTACCTCGACATGCTCGCCGGGTTCGGGGTGATGGGCCTGGGCCGCCACCACCCCGTCGTCCGCAGGGCGCTGCACGACGTCCTCGACGCCTCCCTCGCCGACCTCACCCGGTTCGACTGCCAGCCGCTGCCCGGCCTGCTCGCCGAGAAGCTGCTGTCGTACACCCCCCACCTGGACCGGGTCTTCTTCGGCAACAGCGGCACCGAGGCCGTCGAGACCGCGCTGAAGTTCGCCCGGTTCGCCACCGGCCGGCCCCGCGTCCTCTACTGCGACCACGCCTTCCACGGGCTGACCACCGGCTCCCTGTCGGTCAACGGCGAGGGCGGCTTCCGGGACGGCTTCGCGCCGCTGCTCCCCGACACACGCGTAGCCCTCGGCGACCTGGACGCGCTCGCCCGCGAGCTGAGGAAGGGCGACGTCGCCGCACTGATCGTCGAGCCGATCCAGGGCAAGGGCGTGCACGAGGCCCCGCCCGGCTACCTGCGGGCCGCCCAGGAACTGCTGCACCGGCACAAGGCGCTGCTCATCGCCGACGAGGTGCAGACCGGCCTCGGCCGCACCGGCACCTTCCACGCCTACCAGCACGAGGCCGGCGTCGAACCGGACCTGGTCTGCGTGGCCAAGGCGCTCTCCGGCGGCTACGTGCCCGTCGGCGCGACCCTCGGCAAGGACTGGATCTTCAAGAAGGTCTACTCGTCGATGGACCGGGTGCTGGTGCACTCGGCCAGCTTCGGGTCGAACGCCCAGGCCATGGCGGCCGGCCTCGCCGTCCTGCACGTCATGGACGACGAGGGCGTCGTGGCGAACGCCCGGACCACCGGCGACCTGCTCCGCTCCCGGCTCGCGGCGCTGACCGACAAGTACGAGCTGCTCGCCGACGTACGCGGCCGGGGCCTGATGATCGGCATCGAGTTCGGCCGGCCGAAGTCGCTCAAGCTCCGGTCCCGCTGGACCATGCTCCAGGCCGCCCGCAAGGGACTCTTCGCGCAGATGGTCGTGGTGCCGCTGCTCCAGCGCCACCGCGTCCTCACCCAGGTCTCCGGCGACCACCTGGAGGTCATCAAGCTGATCCCGCCGCTGATCGTGGGCGAGCGGGAGGTGGACCGGTTCGTGGACGCCTTCACCGAGGTCATGGACGACGCGCACAACGGCGGCGGACTGATGTGGGACTTCGGCCGGACGCTGGTGAAGCAGGCGCTGGCCCACCGGTGAACCGTTCCCGCCCATGTTTTTGCCTGTGAGGCAATGAATTTGCCTTGCAGGCAAAGCCGGGGCTGAATAGAGGGTATGAGCCCCTCGGAAGCCTCGCCGGCCTCGGCAGCGGAGCCCGTGACGGAGCTGCCCGCCGTGGCTCCCCAGCTCCGGGCGCTGCGCCGCCGCGCCTCCCTCACCCTGGAGGCCGCGGCCCGCACCGCCGGACTGTCACCGGCCCACCTCTCCCGGCTGGAGACCGGTCAGCGCCAGCCCTCGCTGCCCATGCTGCTCGCGCTGGCCCGTATCTACGGTACGACGGTCTCGGAGCTGCTGGGCGAGTCGGCCGCCGAACGGGACGCCGTCGTGCGCGCCGCCGACATGGAGCCGACCGCCGCGGGCGGCTGGACCTACCGGCAGGCCGGTTCCCCCGGCCGCGCCATGCAGGCGCTGCGCGTCCAGGTGCCGTACGGCTCCCAGGGCGACATCGTGCGGGTGCACCCCGGCGAGGAGTGGCTGTACGTCCTCACCGGTCGGCTGCGGCTGCGCCTCGGGGACGCCACTCACCTGCTCACCCCCGGGGACAGCGCCCACTTCGACTCGCTCACCCCGCACCGCATCGCGGCCCAGGACCACGACGGGGTCGAGCTGCTGTTCGTCCACACCCTGCTGCAGAGCCCCACGGCCGTGCTGTGCCTGGGCCCGACCCATGGAGAGACGCCATGAGCGACATCGAGGAGAAGTTCCCCCGCGCCCTGTGGGTGCGGCTCATCATCTACATCGCCGTCGGCCACGTCTTCGCGGCCTTCGTCTACCTGCTCTTCGAGGTCGGCGCGAAGTAACCGCGCGGCCGGCGGGAGACCGGTCAGTCCAGCAGGCGGTCGCGGAGGCGGTCCCGGGTCGCCGGTGCGATGCCGAGGCCCCGCTCCAGGTAGGCGTCGACGCCGCCCCAGGTCTTCTCGACGGTCTCGAAGGCCGCCTGGAGGTACTCGGCGCGCGCGTCGAACAGGGGGCTGAGCAGCTCCATGACCTCGGGGGAGTAGGCCGACTCCGCCGAGCCGCCCCGGCGGACCTTGTAGCGGCGGTGCTTCTCGTTCGACTTCAGGTAGTCCTCGACGATCGCGTCCCGCTCGACGCCCACCGCGAGCAGCGTCACGGCGATGGACAGACCCGCGCGGTCCTTGCCGGCCGCGCAGTGCATCAGGGCGGGGACGCTGTCCTCGGCGAGCGCGTGCAGCACCCGGGAGTGCTCGGCGGTGCGGTCGGTGACGATCGAGCGGTACGAGGCGATCATCCGGGCCGCGCCCCTGCCGTCGGAGAGGATCTCCCGCAGCTGGTCGAGGTCGCCGTCCCGGACCATCCGCCAGAACTCGGCGCCGTCGGCCGGGTCGGAGAGCGGCAGGTTCACGTTGCGCGTGCCCGGCAGGGTCACGTCGGGGCCTTCGAGCTTCTGGTCGGCGGCGTTGCGGAAGTCGAAGACCGTGTGCAGGCCCAGGCCGGAGAGGAACACCGCGTCCTCGGCGGTCGCGTGCGCGAGGTGACCGCTGCGGTAGAGGACGCCGAACCGCACCCGCCGTCCGTCCGTGGCCGGCAGGCCGCCCACGTCACGGAAATTGCGTACCCCGGCCAGCTCCGGCTCGGTCGACGGGATCTGCTGCGTCATGGATGCTCCTCCCGGTCGCGCACCGCGCCGCGGCTCGGCGGTCCGCACGGCTTTCGACGATACGGCATGGCTGCCACCTGCAACGAGACCGCGTCGGGCACTCTCCGGGGCCCGTGACACCGCTCCCGGACGCCCTCACCACCGCCCGCCCGCGCACGATCCGGAGCCCGGCGCGTACCAGGGAGCACGTCTTCCGATCGTGCGCCCCCGGTGGCCGACTGGCCATGACCGTCTTGGGCCCCTGGGGTGGCTGGGACGCAAGGACCGCACGCGGTGCACCCGGAGAGAGCCGCGCGAGCGCCGTCCACCGCGCCCGCCAGCGACATGACGCCGGAGGCGGCGCCCCGGACCGCCGACGGACAAGATCGTTCGGAAGGCTGGGATGGCCGGTGTCGGCGGTCACGGCCCCGCTAGTAGCGTCACGCTTCCGCACCACCGGTCGGGAGGGAGCGGAGCCGTGGCCGAACCGTGGCGGCACGAGAAGTACGAGCAGTACGAGGGCGGCAGCGCAGAGGCCGAGCACCAGGTCTTCCAGGAACTCGCGCGGAAGATCGCACACGTGCAGGAGGTGAACCGGCGCACCGGGCGCCTCGACCGGCCCGACCGGACCTTCCACGCGAAGACCTCGCTCGCCGTCGACGACGCCCGGCTGCGGTTCCGCGACGACCTGCCCCCCGACCTGGTCGAGGGGTACGCTCGGCCCGGCGCCGAGTACCGGGCCGTCGTCCGGATGTCCGCCGCCTCCGGCATACCGCAGCGGGACGCGGCCCGCGACCCGCGCGGCATCGCCGTCCGGGTCGTCGTCTCCGACGACGAGCGCCATGACCTGCTGATGCTCAACTTCCCCGCCTCGCACGCCGCCGACGCCCGCGAGTTCGTCGGCTTCGCCACCGTCATGGCGGGCGCGACCAGCACCCTCCAGGTCGCCCTGCGGTTCCTGTTCGCCCTGCCCCGGGAGGTCGGCCGCCCCGCCGCGAACCGGATGCGGCGCACCCTCCAGGCCGCGGTCCGCCGCCGGGTGACCAGCCTCGCCCGGGAGCGCTACTGGGGACAGACCCCGATCCTGTGGGGCGACGCGGGACCGGTCCAGTACCAGCTGCGCCCCGTCGCCGACGAACCGCCCGGCGACCGGCCCGACCGGCGCAACCCGCACTACCTCCACGACGAGCTGGCCCGGCGGCTGCGCCGCTCCGACGTCGTCTTCGACCTCTGCCTCCAGCGCTTCGTGGACGGACACACCACACCCGTCGAGGACGCCTCCGTCGAGTGGCGGGAGGACGCGGCGCCGCCGGTGCCCGTCGCCCGGCTCACCGTCCCCGGCCAGGACATCGACTCCGAAGCGGCCAGGGCCACCGCCGAACGCGTCGACCGGCTGGCCTTCACACCCTGGCGGACCACGGACGCCTTCCGGCCGCTCGGCAACCTCAACCGCTCGCGCGACGCCACCTACGGGGTGAGCAGCGCCCGCCGGCTGGAGGAGCCGTGACCGGGCGGCACCGGGCCCACCGCCACCGGAGCACCACCCACACGCCCACACGGGGGGAGACCACCATGGCAAGGAAAACCGCCGCCGGTAAGCGGTCCGCCGCGGTCTACGGGCTCGCCGGCATCCGCATCTTCAACGGGGTCGCCGGACTGCTCGCGCCGACGGTCCTCATCGACCGCCTCGACCGCGACTCCGAACCCAACCCGGCCGCCGTCTACGCCTTCCGGCTCTTCGGCATCCGCACCATCCTCCTCGGCCTCGACCTGCTCACCCAGCGCGGCGAGCGCCTGGAGGAGGAACTGCGCGAAGGGGTGCTCATCCACGGCAGCGACACCATGACCGCCGCGGTCCTCGGACTGCGCGGCGCGCTGCCGCCCCGTACCGCCGTGCTCACCACCGCGATCTCCGCCGCCAACACCGCCCTGGCCGTCAGCGCCCTGGCCGTCGACCGGGGCAAGAAGTGACGTCGGCCGGGACCGAGGGGTTCGACTACATCGTCGTGGGCTCCGGCGCGGGCGGCGGACCGCTCGCCGCCCGCCTCGCCGAGGCCGGGACGCGGGTCCTGCTGCTGGAGGCGGGCGGCGCCGAGACGACCGACAACTACTCCGTGCCCGCCTTCCACCCGGACGCCTCCGAGGACCCCGTCCAGCGCTGGGACTACTTCGTCCGCCACTACGCGGACGAGCAGCAGCACCGGCGCGACAGCAAACTCGTACCGGACAAGGGCATCCTCTACCCGCGGGCCGGGACGCTCGGCGGCTGCACCGCGCACCACGCGCTGATCACCGTCTACCCCTACAACGCCGACTGGGACCGGATCGCCCGGGAGACCGGCGACCCCTCCTGGAACGCCGAGGCGATGCGCTCCTACTTCGAGCGGATCGAACGCTGCGAGTACCGGACCCGGCCGCGCACCCCGCCGTCGAACCGGCTGCTCGCCGCCCTGCTCAAGGCGGTGCCGCTGGTCTCGCGCCGGTACGCCAACACCTCGCGGCACGGCTTCGACGGCTGGCTGCCCACCCGGCTCGCCGACCCCCGCCTCGTCGTCCGGGACAAGCAGCTGCTGAAGATCGTCCTGAACGCGGCGGCGGGCGAACTGGAGGACTTCCTCGGCCGGCCGCTGTCCCCGCTGGAGGGACTGGAGTCCCTGGTCGACCCCAACGACTGGCGGGTGCAGACCGACGCCCTGGAAGGGCTGTGGCAGATACCGGTCTCCGTGACCGCCGACGGGCGGCGCAGCGCCGTGCGCGAACGGGTCGCCGCCGTCCGCGAGCGGTACCCGGACCGGCTCGTGGTGCGCCGGCACGTCCTGGTCACCCGGGTCGTCCTGGACGAGAACCGCGACGCCGTCGGCGTCGAGTACCTCGACCGGGAGCACGTCTACCGGGCCGACCCGGCCGCCGGCACCGTCCCCGACAGCGACGTCCCCGCACCCCGGCTGGTACTCGCCGGCCGCGAGGTCGTCCTGGCGGCCGGCGCCTTCAACACCCCGCAGCTGCTGATGCTCTCCGGCATCGGCCCGCGCGACGAACTGGAGCGGCACGGCATCCCGGTCCGCGTCGACCTGGAGGGCGTCGGCGGCAACCTCCAGGACCGCTACGAGGTCGGCGTCGTCAGCCGCACCAGCCGGAACTTCCCGCTCCTCAAGGGCTGTTCCTTCCACGCCCCCGAACCCGGTGCCACCCCCGACCGCTGCTACCGGGAGTGGGAGCGCGGCCGAGGGCTCTACACCACCAACGGCTCCATCGTCGGAATCACCCGCAAGTCGCTGCCCGAACTGGACGCGCCCGACCTGTTCATCTTCGGGCTGCCCGCCGACTTCCGCGGCTACTACCCCGGGTACAGCAAGGACGGGCTGCTCCACCAGGACCGGTTCACCTGGGCGATCCTGAAGTCCCGCACCCGCAACACCGGCGGCCGGGTGCGGCTGGCCTCCGCCGACCCCCGGGACACCCCGCTGGTCGACTTCCACTACTTCACCGAGGGCACCGACAAGGACGGCGTCGACCTGGAGGCGATGACCGACGCCGTCGAGTTCGTCCGCTCCATGAACCGCAGGGCCGGCGCGCTGCTCGGCGAGGAGCTGTGGCCCGGCGAGCAGGTCCGCGGCCACGAGGAGATCCGCCGCTGGGTACAGGACGAGGCCTGGGGCCACCACGCCTCCTGCACCTGCCCCATGGGGCGGCCCGACGACCCGAGGACCGTCGTCGACAGCCGGTTCCGGGTCTGCGGCGTCGGACGGCTGCGCGTCGTGGACGCCTCCGTCTTCCCGCGCATCCCGGGATTCTTCGTCGCCACCCCGATCTACATGATCAGCGAGAAGGCCGGCGACGTGCTGCTCGCCGACGCCACACCATCCACGAACCAAGGGCAGGGGGAACCCCGATGAGCGATCAGCGACCGACGGCCCGCGGCTCCGCCCCGGGCTACCGCCGCACGCTGCCGTGGCGGATCGTCACCGGCATCGCCCAGACCCTGGACCGGCGGATCGGCTGGGACAAACTGCCGCTCCCGCTGGGCCTGGCCACCCTGCTCGGGCTGCGGGTGAAACTGCGGCAGGAGAACCTGCACGACACGGAGGGCGTCCCCGCGGTGAACGTGCCCGAACCCCCGCCCCGCACCGGCGACGGGCACCTGGTCAACCGCACGCCCGACGGCAGCCACAACGACCTGGGCTCCCCGCGGATGGGCATGGCCGGCACCCGCTTCGGCCGCAACATCCCGCTGGACAAGATCGCGCCGGCCTCGGCGGCCGAGGTGCTCTCCGAGCCCAACCCCCGCGTCGTCAGCAGGGAACTGCTCACCCGCGGCGACCTCATCGCCGCCACCACGGTCAACTCCCTCGTCGCCGCCTGGCTCCAGTTCATGGTCCGCGACTGGTTCAGCCACGGCACCAGCCCCACCGACCGGCCCTGGACCGTACCGCTCCTCGACGACGACCCGTGGCCCGAGCGGCCGATGCAGATCATGCGCACCCCCGACGACCCCACCCGCGACCCGAGCGCCCCCGCCGGCACCCCCGACACCCGCGTCAACGCCTTCTCGCACTGGTGGGACGCCTCCCAGATCTACGGAAACAGCGAAGAGGAACAGCGCGCGATGCGCACCGGCAAGTACGGCAAGCTCCGCGTGTGGGGCGACGCGCAACTGCCGTTCCCCTCCGACCCGGACCGCGACCCCTCCCGGGTCCCCGGCTTCTGGCTCGGCCTCGCCCTCATGCAGCGGCTCTTCACCGAGGAGCACAACGCGATCTGCGACCACCTGCACGGGCAGTACCCGAACTGGGGCGACGAGGAGCTGTTCCAGCGCGCCCGCCTGGTCAACGCGGCCCTGCTCGCCAAGATCCACACGGTGGAGTGGACCCCGGCCGTCATCAGCCACCCGACCACCGTCACCGCGCTGCGCACCAACTGGTGGGGCCTGGCGGGGGAGCGGGTGCACAACCTCTTCGGCCGGATCAGCGACTCCGAGGTGATCAGCGGCATCCCCGGCGCCGAGACCGACCACTACGGCGTCCCGTACGCGCTGACCGAGGAGTTCGTCGCCGTCTACCGGATGCACCCTCTCGTCCGCGACGACTGGCACCTGCGCGCGGCGGCGGACAACGCCACCCTGCGCGAGGCCGGCTTCCGGGACATCGCAGGCCCCGAGACGCTGAAGGTGCTGGAGCAGATCCCCACGGCGGACCTGCTGTACAGCTTCGGCACGCTCCACCCCGGACTGGTCACCCTGCACAACTTCCCCAAGGCGCTCCAGGAGTTCGAGCGGCCCGACGGCCACCTCCAGGATCTCGCGGCCACCGACATCCTGCGCAGCAGGGAACTCGGCATCCCGCGCTACAACGAGTTCCGCCGGCTGCTCCGGCTGAAGCCGGCCGCCGACTTCTCCGAACTCACCCCCAACGCGGAGTGGGCCGACCAGATCCGGCGCGTCTACCGGGGCGACATCGAGAAGGTCGACCTGACCGTCGGTCTCTTCGCGGAGAAGCTCCCCGCCGGATTCGCTTTCAGCGACACGGCGTTCCGCATCTTCATCCTGATGGCGTCCCGCCGCCTCAACAGCGACCGGTTCTTCACGAAGTACTACACCCCCCAGGTGTACTCGAAGGCCGGGCTGCGCTGGATCGACGACAACACCATGGTGAGCGTGCTGCTGCGGCACCACCCGGAGCTGCGCACGGCCCTGTCCGGGGTGGAGAACGCGTTCTGGCCGTGGAACGTGGCAGGGAAACCGTAGGAGGTGAGTGTGATGGCGACCGACCTCAAGGCGGACCTCGTCCTGGAGGGCGGCGGAGTACGCGGCCTGGGTGCCGCGGGCGCCGTCATCGGCCTGCTGGAGGAGGGCTACGCCTTTCCCCGGGTCGCCGGTACGTCCGTGGGCGCCATCGCCGCGGCCCTGGTGGCCGCCGGGGTGGGACCCAAGGAACTGCGCGACATCATGAACCGCCTGGACCTGACCCGCATCCCCGACCGCGGGCCGCCCGGCCTGCCGCTGCTGAGCGAGGGCATCTCCCTCCTCGGCGGGCGCGGCGCCTACCGGGGCGACTGGATCCGCGACTGGCTGGAGCGGGAACTGGGCGACCTCGGCGTCACCACCTTCGGCCAGCTCCGCTACGACGACCCGGAGGGCGACAGCGACCTGCCGGAGAACAAACGGTACAAACTGGTCGTGATGGCCACGGATGTGACCCACGGACGGCTGCTCAGGCTCCCCTGGGACTACTGGCTCTACGACCTCGACCCCGACGAGCAGAAGGTCGCCGACGCGGTCCGCTGCTCGCTGTCGATCCCGTTCTACTTCCGGCCGTGCACCCTGACCCACCGCGCGACCGGCGAGCAGTCGGTGATCGTGGACGGGGGCATCCTGTCCAACTTCGCCGTGGACACCTGGGACCGCACCGACGGAAAACCCGCCCGGTGGGACACGATCGGCGTGCGCATCCTGCCCGAGCTGCCCGCCGGGATCGCACAGCTCTTCCCGGCCGCGGCCGTGGTGATGTCCCCGGTGCTGCGCCTGCTGCAACAGGTGGTGGCGACGGCCCTGGTGGGCCGGGACCAGACGAGCCTGGAGCGGCCGGGGGTCCGGGACCGGACGTTCGCCGTGGCCTGTCAGAACGTCGGCATCACCGACTTCGGCATCGGCGAGGAGGCAAGGGAGGCGCTGGTCGAGGAGGGGCGCCAGGCCGCGAGCGAGTTCGTACGGCGCAGGCGGTCGTGACGGTGCCGGCCGGCTAGCGCGGTCCGAATAGAACGGTATGCCCTGACGTGCCCCGATCCCGTGCCCGACGGATCGGGGCACGTGAGCAGCGTCATAGATATGCGAGATCCGTGACGTTGTGCCCCTTTTCATGCCCATGCAAAACAGGGCCCTGTCATGGGCGTTCACCCCCGGCGGCCCGGCCGCGGTGCACGGAGGGTGACGGATCTTCCTCGCGGTGGATCAAGCGGAACACCCTTCCCGCGCAACCCACGCTTGTCCCTGTGCGTCCTGGTCCCTTACGTTCCTCACCGATCCGGACGGACGCCTAATCCTGCCGCCGCCCGGAGCCCGAACCCACTCACCACCCGTCACGGCAGGAGCGGGGGACCCACAGGTACGACCGCCTGTTCCGGTTCCCGGGACGGCTAGGGGTCAAGCCGCGCCCACGGCACGGCCGGGCATCTCCAGCCCGAACCCGACAGCTCACCTCGCAGGCGCCGGAGAGGGAACTCGACATGCCCGCGAAGGGTAAGCACCGTCGTACCAGGACCAGCCGCCTGGCCCGCACCATCGCCGCCGCCGGAACCGGCGGCGCCGCGCTCGCGCTGCCGCTGATCGGAGCCGCCGGCGCCCACGCCGCCGACGCGCAGCAGGACACGTACACCGTCGTGGCCGGCGACTCCCTGGTGAAGATCGCCGACGCCCAGGACGTCGACGGCGGCTGGAAGCAGCTCTACGCCGACAACCGCGACGCCATCGGCGACGACCCGGCCCTGATCCGCCCCGGTCTGAAGCTCACCCTCGACGGCGGCGACAAGGCCGGCACGACGAACGCGACGGCCTCCTCCGCCAAGACCGCGGCGGCCGCGACGGACGACACCTCCGCCGGCTTCGTCTCGCCCGTCAGCGGCGGCACCGTCGGCACCCCGTACCACCAGTCCGGCTCCATGTGGTCCAGCGGCTACCACACCGGCACCGACTTCGTCGTCCCGACCGGCACCTCGCTGAAGGCCGTCGGCGCCGGCACCGTCGTCTCCGCCGGCTGGGGCGGCGCGTACGGCAACCAGGTCGTCATCCAGCTCGCCGACGGCCACTACGCCCAGTACGCCCACCTGTCCGCGCTCTCCGTCTCCAGCGGTGACTCCGTGACCGCCGGGCAGCAGATAGGTCTCTCCGGCGCCACCGGCAACGTGACCGGACCGCACCTGCACTTCGAGATCCGCACCACGCCGGATTACGGCTCGGACATCGACCCGATCGCGTACCTGCGCTCGCAGGGCGTCTCCGTCTGAATTCCGCTCCCCGCGAGCACGGCCCGCCGCTTCTGCGGCGGGCCGCGCTTATTCCGGAATTGGTGAACACTTTAGGAGTGGCTTTTCTCACCGCCCGTCAACCCCTGCCTACGGTCGCGTAGGTCACAAACAGAGGTGAATCATGGGCCGACGTGGACGATTCGAAGAGTGAGAAGAGCGACGAGAGAGCAGTCATCGGGTCGTACGTGGCGGTGGGCGACAGCTTCACCGAGGGCGTCGGCGACCGCGGCCCGGACGGGGCGTTCGTCGGCTGGGCCGACCGTTTCGCCGTCCTCCTCGCCGACCGGCGGCCGGAGGGCGACTTCACCTACACCAACCTGGCCGTGCGCGGCCGGCTGCTCGACCGCATCGTCGAGGACCAGGTACCCCGGGCCGCCGAGCTCGCACCCGACCTGGTGTCGTTCTGCGCGGGGGGTAACGACATCATCCGGCCGGGCACCGACCCCGACGAGCTGGCCGAGCGGTTCGAGCGGGCGGTCGCCGCGCTCACCGCGACGGCCGGGACGGTCCTGGTGACGACCGGGTTCGACACCCGCGGGATACCGGTCCTCAAGCACCTGCGGGGCAAGATCGCGACGTACAACGGGCACGTGCGGGCCGTTGCCGACCGCTACGGCTGCCCCGTGCTCGACCTGTGGTCGCTGCGCAGCGTCCAGGACCGCCGGGCCTGGGACAACGACCGGCTGCACCTCTCTCCCGAGGGGCACACGCGCGTGGCGCTCCGCGCCGGGCAGCTCCTCGGCCTGCCGGTGCCCGCCGACCCGGACCAGCCCTGGCCGCCACTGCCGCCGCGCGGCACGCTGGAGGTCCGCCGGGACGACGTGCACTGGGCGCGGGAGTACCTGGTGCCGTGGATCGGCCGCCGGCTGCGCGGCGAGTCCTCCGGCGACCACGTCACGGCCAAGGGGACGCTGTCGCCGGCCGACATCAGGACCCGGATCGCGGCGGTGGCCTGACGGCGAGGCCGGCGCGCCGCGTGTGGCGTGCGGGGCGTACGGATGTGACGGCCGGAAGCGACGGCTGTCACACAGGCCGACCATAATGGAGGTCTGACCTACTCCACCTGGAGGTACCGTGGCCGGTTTCCGTATCCCGAATGCCGGGCTCCGCGCGCCGCGGCCCGCGGCCTTCGGCGCGGACCCGAGCGGCGAGCGCATGGCGCGCATCCGCAATTCCCCGCACTTCGCGAACGGCGTCTTCCAGAACCCGGGAGGCACCGCCCGCACCATGCCCTCCGGATCGTCGGCGGAGCTGGCCAAGACCTACCTCGACCGCCGGGCGCGGGCCCGGCGGTCCCCCGGCGGAACGATCCCCGTGCACCCCACCACGGTCGCCGACCTGGCCCGCCCGCCGGCCACGGGACTGCGGATCACCTGGGCCGGGCACTCCAGCGTGCTGGTGGAGGTGGACGGGCAGCGGGTCCTCTTCGACCCGGTGTGGGGCGAGCGCTGCTCCCCGTTCCCGTTCGCCGGTCCCAAGCGGCTGCACCCGGTGCCGCTGCCGCTGGCCGCCCTCGGCCCGGTGGACGTCGTCGTCATCTCGCACGACCACTACGACCACCTGGACATGCCGACCATCAAGGCGCTGGCCGGCACGGACACCCTGTTCGCGGTGCCGCTCGGCGTCGGCGCCCACCTGGAGCACTGGGGCGTCGCGGCCGACCGGCTGCGGGAACTGGACTGGCACGAGGAGACGAAGGTCGGCGGTCTGACCCTCACGGCCACCCCGGCCCGCCACTTCTGCGGCCGGGCCCTGCGCAACACCCAGCACACTCTCTGGGCCTCGTGGGTGGTCGCGGGGGAGGAGCACCGCGTCTACCACAGCGGTGACACCGGTTACTTCGAGGGCTTCAAGGAGATCGGCGCGGCGCACGGCCCGTTCGACGTCACGATGGTCCAGGTCGGGGCGTACTCGGAGTTCTGGCCGGACATCCACATGACGCCGGAGGAAGGCGTCCGCACCCACCTCGACCTCCAGGGCGGCACCCCGGGCGGCGTCCTGCTGCCGATCCACTGGGGCACGTTCAACCTCGCGCCGCACGCGTGGGCGGAGCCGGGGGAGTGGATGAGGGACGCGGCCGACGCGGTGGACCAGCCGGTGGCGTTCCCCCGTCCGGGAGAGCCTTTCGAACCGGCGGGAACGCTGCCGGTGGAACCGTGGTGGCGCTCGATATCGGCCCCGCTCGCCCGGCCGTGGCGCAAGCCCGGCGACCTGGAGCCCGGACCGAAGCCGAAGAAGGGGGACCTGGACCTCGCCGGCGAGCGGTGAGGGCCGGGCCGCGCCTCCGGCCGGCGCACCGGGCCGACCCCGGGGTTTCCTCCGGGCCGGTCCCCGAGGTGCGCGCCCGGGAGGACTCCCTAACGTCGTGCCGACGGCCGGAGAACCGGCCCGACTCCAAGGGGGTACTCATGGGACCGAACGACGCTCAGATCGTGCGGGTGTTCAGCCGCGAACCGAAGGGACCGATCGCGGATGTGACACTCGACCCCACCAAGGACGCGGAGATCGTGCTGGAGGCGGAGGCCGGCGCGACCCTGCATCAGAACGCCGGCAAGTACCGGGTGTCCCTCGTCGTACGCGACCTCAGCGACGGGACCGGTATCCCCGCGTTCGTGACCGGTGTCGCGACGGCCGGTGAGGTGCAGGGCAGCTTCACCGACGCCAACTGGCCGAACCTGGCCGCCTCGTTCCCGTTCGTCGTCAGCAGCGCCACGTTGCAGAACCACCGGGGGCACATGGCGCAGGCGTGGGGATCGGTGCTGTACGGCACGAACCAGCCGGGCGCCACGTTCGCCGTCGGCGACCCGTTCCAGATCCTGCCGTAGCGGCACCGTCCGCGCGGTGACGCGGTGACGCGGTGACGCGGGCGACCGGGGCGACGTACCGCCCGGTCGCCCGCGATCCGAGCGGCGGGATCGCCGGGCATCGGGCTCGCCGAGCGTCGGAATCGGCGAGCGTCGGGAGCGCAGAGGGTGCCGAGTGCCGGGATCGCAGGGCGCCGGGATCGGCGAGGTCCGGTCCCGGCGTACGTGTACGGCCCGCCCGGCCCACCCGGTGCGGCCCACCTACCCGGTGCGGCCGACGTACCCGGCTCGGCCGCTTGCGGCAGGCGGAAGCGGCGGACGGGACCGGGCCGCCTGCGCGTGCGTCGCCCCGGGAGCGGGCCGGACGCCGCAGCCGAGCGGGTGCGTTCGCACGACCCGGCCCGCGCCCACCCGCCCCACGGAGGTCCTGTGACACCTCCGGTGCGCCCACATCGGCCTCGGGCCCCCCGACGAACCCCCGGCGGAAGCCCGGCCCGACACCGGCGGCAGCCGGCGCCCGCGGCGGCGTGCGCGGCGGACGGCGCTGTCCCCCCGGCCGGTGCTCCTCCACAATGAGCGGTGCACGGTTGGGGGACCACCTGTGAGCACTGCGCCGGAGCCGCACTTCGTGGGCCGCGAGGACGAACTGTCCTGGATGCGCGCGCGACTGCGCGCGGCCGCGCGCGGCGAACCGCAGACCGTCCTGGTCGAAGGACCCCCCGGCATCGGCAAGACCTGCCTGGTCCGCCGCTTCCTCACCGAGGCCGACCCCGGCTGCCGCGTCCTGCGGGCCGGTGGCGACGAGGAGGAGACGCGCCTCCCGTACGCCGTCGTGACACAACTCGTCGCCGGTGCGGCCGAGGAACCGGCCCCGGTCCTCGGCGAACTCGGCCACTGCGTCGGTCCGGGCACGGCGGCCGTACCGGACCCCGTTCTCGTCGGCTCCGCCCTGCTCGACCTGATCGGGGAGGCCGAGGGACCGCTGCCCGCCGTCCTCCTCGTCGACGACGCGCACTGGGCCGACAGCCCGTCCCTGCACGCCCTCACCTTCGCCCTGCGCAGGCTGCGCGTGGACCGGGTGCTCACCGTCCTGGTGACGCGCGACGCGGGCGACCCCCGGCTGCCGCCGGGCCTGCGCCGCGTCCTCGGCGACGACACCACGCTCAAGCTGAGCCTGGGCGGGCTCACCGTCCAGGACGTCCGCCGGCTCGGCCTCGCGCTCGGCCGCGCCCCGCTGTCCGGCTGGGCCGCCGTCCGGCTGCGCGAGCACACCGGGGGAAACCCGCTGCACACCCAGACCCTGCTGCGCCGCTCCTACCCCGAGGTCACGGCCGGCAAGGAGGTGGTCCTGCCCGCGCCGCCCGGCTACGAGCGGCTGGTCAGCGCCCGGCTCGACGCCTGCGGACCCGCCGCGCGCCGCCTGGTGGAGGCCGCCTCCGTCCTCGGCACGGCCGGCCCCCTGCACCTGGCCGCCCGGACGGCCTCCGTCACCGACCCGTTGGAGGCACTCGCGGAGGCCGTCGAGGCCGGTCTGCTGCGGGACGCCACGGCCGGCGGCATGCCCGAGACGGTGTTCCCCCACCCGCTCACCCGGGCGGCCGTGTACCAGGGGCTCAGCCCGGCCCTGCGTTCCCGGCTGCACCTGCGCGCGGCGCGGTTCTCGGACGACCGGGCGGTCGCCCTGCACCACCGGGCGCACGCCGCGGTGGGACCCGACGCGGAACTCGCCGACGCCTTCCACCGGTTCGCCGAGTGCCGGGCCGCCGAGGGGGCGTGGTCCGCGGCGGCCGCCGCCGACATGACCGCCGCCCGGCTCTGCCCCGACCCGGACGGCCACGCCAAGCGCTTCCTCCAGGCCGTGGAGTACCTGCTCCTCGCCGGGGACGTCGGCCAGGCGGTCGACCTGGAACAGGACGTACGGAAGCTGCCGGCCGGCGCCGAACGGCACTACGTCCTCGGCCACCTCGCCCTCACCACAGGGCGGCTGGAGGAGGCGGGCCGGGAACTCACCGGCTGCTGGGACGCCTGCGACCAGCGCACTCCCCGGGCCACGGTGCGCTGCGCGGCGGAACAGCTCGCCTCCCTCCACCTCATCCAGTCCCACACCCGGGAGGCCGTCCTGTGGTCACGCCGGGGCCTCGACCTGCCACCGGGACAGCGCTCCTCCTTCCTGCGGGAGGCGCTCACCATCGCGCTGGGCCTCGAAGGGCGGTACGACGAGGCCTTCGCCGCCGTCGCCCACCTTCCTCCCTCGGGACCGCGCAGCCGACCGGCGGAACTCGACGGACTGATGGCCCGCGGTCTGCTCCGGCTGTGGCGGGGCGAACTGAGCCGCGCCCGCCAGGACCTGACCGAAGCCTTCGACTGCCACCGGCGCGGCGGACTGCCCTACGCGGGACTGATCGCCCTCTCCTTCCTCGTCGACGCGGAGTACCGCGCCGGACACTGGGACGACGCCATCGCCCACGGCACCCAGGCGGTGTCGCTGGCCGAAGACACCGACCAGGTGTCCGTCCTCGCCATGGTGCACTCGCTCGTCGCCGCGCCGCTGGCCTGCCGCGGCGACTTCGACACCGCCGCCGAGCACGCCGACCGGGCCGCCCGGTACGCGCGGGAACTCGACGACGTCAACGACCTCGCCCTGGCCTGCACGGCGCTCGGGACCGTACGGACCGCGCGGGGCGATCACGAGGGCGCGCTGGACGCCCTGCGGCGTCTGCTCGACCCGGCGCTCGTGCACGGCGCCGCCCTCGCCGAGACCGGTCCCGTCCAGTGGCGGCCCCTGCTCGCGGGGGCCCTGGTGCGCACGGGACACCCGGAGGACGCCGAGGCCGTGCTCACGCCGTACGAGGCGGGTGCCGCGCGGCACGACCACTGGCTGGACCTGGCCGCCGCGGCCCGCTGCCGGGGCTCCCTGGAAGCCGCCCGGGGCCGCCCCGACGCCGCCGCGCGGGCCTACCGCGCGGGCCTGGAACACCTCGGCCGGGGCGAGCCCTGCTGGGAGTCGGTCCTGCTGGACCTCGACCACGGCACCTTCCTGCGGCGCTCGGGCAAACGCGGGGCCGCGGCGCTGCGGCTCCGCTCCGCCCAGAAGGCACTGCACCGCCTGGGCGCCCTGCCGTACGAGGAGCGGTGCCGCAAGGAACTCGCCGCGTGCGGACGGGCGGTGGGGCACACAGTGGACCCGCCCCACCCCGTCCTGACGGTCCAGGAGCTGACCGTGGCCCGGCTGGCCGTCAAGGGCCTGACCAACCGGCAGATCGCCAGGGAACTCGTCCTCAGCGTCAAGACCATCGAGTACCACCTCGGCCACGCCTACGCCAAGCTCGGCATCACCTCCCGCATGGGCCTCGTGCACCGTCTCTCGCCCGGGGGCGGCTGACGCCCGCTGCCGGGCGGGCGCCCGCTCCGGCACCGGGCACAGGGCGACTTCGGTGATTCCGCTCGCTTCGATGTTCTATGGTGCGTTCTGTGGCGCACACGCGCACTTCGGGGGATACGGAAGCCGTCAGCAGCGAGTGACGTGCCGTCAGCCCCCGTACCCCGACCGGTACCTGTACGGAGCAGACGTCAGCCCTCCCATGAGCGCACACCCCGGCACCACCCCGCCCGCCGAACCCACGCCTCCCCGACCCACGTCCCCCGAACCCCGTGCGCGCGCCCGGCGCGGCGGCCGGGTCCCGGTGATCGTGACGTGCGGCCTCCTCGTCCTCGCCGCCCTCGTCTGGACCGGGCCCGGCCTGTACCACCGGCTCACCACCACCGACCCGGCGCGGAGCGACGACGCCCCGCGGGGCGGCTACACCCTCACCGTCTACTTCACTCCCAGCGAGGCGTACTACGACGGTCCGCGCCGCGACATCCGCGACAAGGTCTGCCCCGGCGAGGAGTTGCCGGACGCCTTCCCCGCCGACTATCTGGAACGCGTCGACCTGGAGGGCTTCGGCAGGACCGCCCGCGGTGACTACCTCGGCTGGGACTTCGACGAGCACTGCTACTTCGCCACCGACGAACCCCCGGTCGGCTCCCACGACAACGCCCTGGTGCCCTGGCGCTCCGTGGCCGCCAACCACCTCCCGTACGGCACGGAGATCCGTATCGGCGACTGCGGTCCGGGCGTCCCCGGCGACATCTGCGCACGCGTGAAGGCCGCGCACTGGCGCGTCGACGACCTGTGCAGCATCGGCTGCGACGACACCAACCACCTCGACCTGTACATCGGCGAACAGACCCGCGCCGACCTCGAGGACGAGGACTACTACTTCGTCACCGAGGGCGCCACCGTCCGCGCCCGCGCGCCCGAGCCCAAGGGCTGAACGCGGGTACCCCGGGTTCCCTACAGACGCAGGTCGTGCCCGACCGGGCCGGTCCGCCCGGTGTACGGCACCCGCAGGAACTCCGCGTGGGGCGCGTGCTCAGCCGCCGACACCACCAGCGTGTGGTGGCCGGGGCGCAGGCCGTCCACGCGGTAGCGGCCCGCCCGGAACGGGCCGGCCGTGACCCGCTTGCCCCGGCCGTCGATCACCGTGATCCACCCGGCACAGCCGGCGGGATGCGCGGCGCACCGGACGGCACCGGTGACGGTGACACCGCCTCCGGCGGCGTTCACGGAGGCCGCGTCGAGTGTGCCGGCGGCGACGGCCGTGGTGGGCGTGGTGACAGGGGCGGACGCCTCGACGTCCGCCGTGGCCGTCCCGGAAGCCGATGTCGGGCCGGGGGCCACGGAAGGCTCC
Source organism: Streptomyces sp. CRN 30 (assembly GCF_034105845.1). NCBI lineage: Bacteria > Bacillati > Actinomycetota > Actinomycetes > Kitasatosporales > Streptomycetaceae > Streptomyces > Streptomyces sp. CRN 30. The sequence continues at coordinate 20,939 of NZ_JAVRHI010000500.1, forward strand.
GTACCGGCGTCCCGCGGAGCGGGCCGTACGGTCCACTCCGCCACCAGCGCACGCGCCCGGCGTTCCATCGGCGTGCGCGCCGTCTCCGCGGACGCGACGCCGCGCACGGTGAGCCCGCACCGCTCCGCGTACCCGGCGAGCGCCTCGTCCAGCGCGGCCAGTTCCCACAGCGCCCGGCGCAGGCGGACGACGCGAGGGCCGGGCGGCGCCAGCTCCAGCTCCTCCCGCAGTTCGCCCACGAGCGGCCCGACCCGCTGCCAGGTCCCCTCCGGTTCGCCGGAGGCGAGGGACCGCTCCAGGGCACAGAGCGAGGCGGCCAGTTCGGTGGTGACCCGTGTGAACCGCTCGGCCTGCCGGGGCGCCAGGTCCACGTCGATGTCGGCCGCCGCCGCCAGGGCGCGGGCGTGCCCGGTGGCCGTGGTCAGCAGCGCGGTGCGGTGGTCCGTGTCCCGGCCCCGCACGCCGAGCGGCATCCGCACCAGCGGCCGGGCCAGGCTCACCACCTGGAACAGGGCCGCGTCCACCGCGCGGGCGGCGCCGCGCAGCCGGACCGGGGCCTCCGGGTCCCGCCAGCGCTCGGCGACCTGCCCGACGAGGCCGTCCACGGCCAGGACGTAGCCGCGCTCCGCCTCCCGGGTGATCCGCCGGCTGGAGAGCGGGAAGACCAGCGCGGCGCACGCGGTCGCGACGAGGATGCCGACCCCGTTGTCGAGCAGCCGCTCCCCGAGCAGATGGTCCATGCCGTCGTACGGCGTCGTCAGCCCGTAGAGCTGCACCAGCGCGACGACGAGGCCCACGACCCACAGGGCGTAGGCGCGCTGCATCCCCCAGGCGCCGAAGGTCAGGCCGAGGACGATGACGGTGAGCGTGGCACAGACGTGGCCGGTGCCGAGGACGCCGAGGAGGGCGATGCCGATCACCGCCCCGACCACGGTGCCCGCCATGCGGTGGCCGAACTTGCGCAGCCGTTCGTGTGTCGTGTTCGTACCGAACAGTGTGATCATCACGCCGACGAGACCCCAGTAGAAGCGCTGCGGGTCGATGGCGTCGGTGAGCGGGCAGACGATCGCGGCGGCGATCCCGGCGTGCAGGGGCGCGCGGACGTAGGGGACGACGCGGCGCCAGCTGTTCTCCGTGCCCGCCGCGAGCGCACGCCGGGTCGCCGCCGCCGAGCCGGGCGGCAGACCGCGCTCCAGGGCGACGGTCGGCTGGAACGGCACCTTCGACGGCGACTGCGGGGAGTGCCGGCCCAGCGCCAGCCACGAGGAGAGCGAGCCGGCCAGCGAGTCGAGGAGGCCGGCCACGCGGTGGGCGAGTTCGACGGTCTCCGCCCGCCGTTCGCCGGGCCCGGCGTGGTGGAGGACGTGGTCGGCCTCCCGGCGGATGTGCTCGGCCGCGGGGCCGAGCCCGCGGGCGCTGCCGAGCGGGGTGTCCCGGGAGAGGACGAAGCCGACGGCCATCGCCTCGCGCAGCCGCGGCGGCACGTCCCGGCCGGTCAGGTCCTGGACGGCGCGGCCGATGCCGCGCAGGGCGAGTTCGGCGTCGAAGAGGTGGCGGTGCAGGAGTTCGGCCGCGCCGGGGTCGGCGGCGACCTCGGGCTGAGCGAGCCGCCCGTCGATGGTGACGGTGGTGACGTTGAGGCGGCGCAGCGAGCGCGTGATGCGGCGTACGGCCCGCTCCTGGTCGGCGTCCGGGTCCAGCGCGTCGACGGCGGCGTCCGCCAGCCGCCGGGCCTCCACGACGAAGGCGCGCTGGGTGCGCAGCAGGTCCTCGCGCGGCATGGGGTAGCAGAGCAGCAGCCGGGTGGCGAGCACCGCGGCGGCGGAGACCAGAGCGACGGCGAACGCCCGGCCGGACATCCCGGCGGGGATGTCCGCCATCATGCCGACCATCAGGCCGTTGAAGAGCATCATGCCGGTGAGCAGGTACAGCTGTCCGAACCGGGCCAGGAAGAAGGTCAGCGCCAGCGCGACGATCATCAGCCCGATCTCCAGGGCCCGCTCGCCGTGCAGCTCGGCGGCCACCCAGAGGACCGCGGCGTAGGGGAACGGCATCCACAGGATGGCGCGGGCCAGCCGCTGCCAGGTGTTCTCGGCGACGGCGAAGGCGCTCATCAGGCCCATCATCCCGCCGACCATCATGCCGATCATGGCGGGCAGGTCCAGCGCCCGAGCCATGCCGTAGCCGGTCGCGAGGGCGGTCACCATGGCGACGAAGGTCCGCCAGCCCGCCTGGAGCTGGCCGAGGCCGGGATCGGCCGCGAGTACCCAGTCCCACCGCCGGGGCGGCCCGCCGACCCGACGGGGTGCGACGGTGTCCGCCGCGCGGGCGGCGTGTGCCGGTGCGGGCGCCGTCTCCGACTGTGCCGTCTTCGACTGCGCCGTCTCCGACTGTGCCGTGTCCGACTGCGCCGTCTCCGACGGTGCGGTGCTCGGGCTGCTCAACTGGCCTCCGAATCGTGGGTTCCTACGGGGGTGACAAACGTCGTGCGTGCGGTGTCCTCCGCGGCCTCCGCGGACTCCATGGCCCGCGTCAGCGCCGTCAGTGCCTCGCGCGCGGCGCCGACGGCGCGCTCGGAGTCGTCCACTCCCGCGTCCAGGCCCCGGAGCAGCGCCGCCGCCATGCGCCGGCGCCCCCGCTCCAGCAGCTCCCGGCCGGCCGGGGTCAGCGACGCCTCCACGACGCGCCGGTCCGCCGCCGAACGCGTGCGTGTCGCGAGGCCCCGCTCCTCAAGGCCCTGGAGGACCACGGTGACGCGCGGCTGCACCATGCCGGTGTACGCGGCGAGCGCGGTCACCCGCCGGGGGCCGTCCTCCAGTGCGTCGAGGACGGCGACCTGGCTGCGGGTCAGTGCGAGGTCACCGGCGCGGAAGAGTGCCTGCGAAAGCCGTCCGATGCCTCTCAGCAGGCCCCGGGCGGCACTCTCGATGCGCTGCTCGTCGGTGGGGACCGCGGGGGACGACGATTGATGCATATACCAATTATATGTTTGTCGAGAGCGGCGTCGGAACCATGCGCGAGCAAAATGCCTGCTCGTGTGTTGTTTGACGGCTCCCGGGCGGGTAGGGACACCTGAGGTCGCCCGAGGCGACATACCGGTAAAGGATGCGTAGAAGCACAGGAACAGGAAGAGGAGGGTTCGATGTCCTCGAAGCGACGTCGTAAGAAGAAGGCCCGCCGCAAGAACGGCGCGAACCACGGCAGCCGTCCGCAGAGCTGAACCGGCCGCACACGTCCATGGGTGGGTGACACTGTCACCCACCCATGCGTGTGTCCGGACCGATCCCCTCCTCGTCACCAAGAGTGACAATCTTCGACCAGCCCCGACCGCTCCAGACCGCTCGCGACCGTTTCCGTGCCACTCCGGAACGGGTGCTTCACCGGCTTATCGGTCTGTCGTACGAGGGCTCATACCAGAGCGGGACGATGTCCGGGGGACTTCGTCAACTGCCCATCGCGGGTGAGGCGCAGGCGACTACTGTGAGTGTCCGCGATGGCGCATGCCCGCGTGGCGCACCACGTGCGAGCACCCAGCCCCGACGGACCAGTACACGAGGACACCGATGTCTCACCTCCGCGCCCCGGCCGTGCGCGCAGACCGCCGTGAGGGCGGGCGGCACGGCCGGCCGGCCGCCCGTACCGAGCCCGTGCTGCCGGACACCCCCGTACGGTCCCAGCTGCTGCGCCTCGCCGTACTGCCCCCCGTCGCGGTCGCCCTCAGCGCCTCGGCGGCCGTGCTCTTCACCGTCCGCTCCACCGGCACCCGGCCGGCCCCGGCCCTGTGGGCCGTCCTGGCGGGCGCGGTCTCGGTCACCGTCGCCGCCGTCGCCATCGCGGCCGTCGCCGCCGACCGCGCCGCCCGCTCCGTGCACGAGCGC